>JANOBL010001057.1:0-13739 GCA_031411635.1 Betaproteobacteria bacterium | reverse complement strand
ACCCAGCACGAGGCCAGCGCCTGGTGCCGCTGGGCCGGCCGGCGCCTGCCCACCGAGGCCGAGTGGGAGCGCGCGGCGCTGCTGCAGCCGCAGGCTTTCCGCTGGGGCGATGTCTGGGAGTGGACCACCAGCGCCTTCACGCCCTACCCGGGTTTTGTGCCGCACCCTTATCGCGATTACTCGGCGCCCTGGTTCGACGGCCGGCCGGTGCTGCGCGGCGCCTCGTTCATGACCCAGGCCAGAATGCGCCACCCGCGCTACCGCAATTACTTTCCGGCACAGCGCAACGATGTGCCGGCGGGGTTTCGAAGCTGTGCGCTGTAGGTCTGCCGGGGCTGTAACCCGGACACCACATCCACCGAATGCCCTGCAGCGTAAACAGACCATGTGCCCCCTGCCGATGACCCCCCGCCCCGCCTGCCGTGAAGCTTGAACTGAGCCATTTGTCCGCCAGGCACCCTGCGGCGCGCACCGGCGCTGCGCCTGCGCTGCAGCCGCTGAGCCTGCGGGTGGCCGAGGGTGAGCAGCTTGCGGTGATCGGCCCCTCGGGCGCCGGCAAGACCACCTTGCTGCAGCTCATGGCCTGCGCGATGCAGCCGCTGGCCGGCAGCCTGCGGCTTGACGGCCAAGACCCCTGGGCGCTGCCGCGCGGCGAGCTGCAAAAACTGCGCGGCCGCTTGTTCCTGGCGCCGCAGGTGCCGCCGCTGCCACCGCGCCAGCGCGTGGTTACCGCGGTGCTGGCCGGCCGGTTGCCGGCGATGGGGCTGGGGCTGAGCCTGCGCTCTTTGTTCTACCCGCACGACATCCCGGCCGCGCACCAGGCGCTGGAGCAGTTTGATCTGGCCGACAAGCTGTTCGAGCGGGTCGACCGGCTGTCCGGCGGCGAGCGTCAACGGGTGGGCCTGGCGCGTGCGCTGCTGGCCCCCGCCAGGCTGTGGCTGGTGGACGAGCCCTTGTCGGCGCTGGACCCCACCCGCGCCCGCCAAGCCGTGGCCACCTTGCTGCAGCAGGCGCAGGCGCGCGGTGTCACCTTGGTCACCACCTTGCACCAGGTGGAGGTGGCGCTGGCCAACTTTCCGCGCATCGTCGGCTTGCGCGATGGCCACTTGATGTTTGATCTGCCCACCGTGCAAGTCACCCAGGCCCGGCTGGAGCGGCTGTACGCCCAGCATGAACACGAGCTGCACGGCGCCGCTGCCGGCACGCCCACCGAGTCCGAAGCCGCCGCTGCCGCGCCCGCACCGGTGGTGATGCACTGCCGCTGAGGGGTGGAGGTCCACATGTCCACCGCCGCCACCTTGACCGCCCCCCCGCAGCACGATCCCGCCTGGCTGGGCCGCTTGTTCTGGTCCGGCGCCGCGCTGGTGCTGCTGTGGCCGCTGCTGGTGGCCACCGAGTTCAAGCCCTGGGTTTTTTTTGAAGGCAACAGCCTGCAGGTGACGCGGCAGTTTCTGGCGGGCTTTCTGCCGCCGGCGCATTCGGCCGATTTTCTGGCCCTGGTGGCGCGGGAATCCTGGCGCACCGTGGCCATCGCCACCGCCGGCATGGCGCTGGCGCTGCTGCTGGCGCTGCCACTCACCCTGCTGTCCACCCGGGTGCTGTCGGTCTCGGCGCTGTCCGGCCGCATGGCACGCGGGCCGTTCTGGCTGCGCCAGGCGGTGCGCTGGGGGCTGATCGTGCTGCGCAGCGAGCCCGAGCTGGTCTGGGCCCTGGTGTTTGTGCGCGTGGTGGGCCTGGGCCCCACCGCCGGTGTGCTGGCCATCGCGCTGACCTACGGCGGCATGCTGGGCAAGGTGTACAGCGAGATCCTGGAAAGCGGCGAGGCCCACGTTACCGAGACGCTGCTGCGCAACGGCAGCTCGCGCCTGCAGGCGTTTTGCTACGGCCTGCTGCCGCAAAACGCCGCCGAGCTGGCCAGCTACACCGTCTACCGCTGGGAGTGCGCGATCCGCAGCTCGGTGGTGCTGGGTTTTGTCGGCGCCGGCGGCTTGGGCCAGCAGTTGGACAGCGCGATGAAGATGTTCAACGGCGGCGAGGTGCTGACGATGCTGTTGGTATTTGTTGCGCTGGTGGCGCTGGCCGACCGGGTGAGCGCCGGGCTGCGCAAGGCGCTGGGCTGATCCATGCACACACCACGCACTGCCGCCAACCAGGTTTACCGGCTGCCGCCGCCGCTGTTCTCGGCGCGCTGCCAGGCTTGCTGGTTCACGCTGGGCCTGCTGCTGCTGGTGATCGCCAGTTTCTGGTCGCTGGACCTGCAATGGGCGCAGTTCTTGTCGCCGGGCGCGCTGCGCAGCATGGGCCGATTCATCGCCGAGTTTGTGCCGCCCGATACCTCGCCGGCCTTTCTGCGCAAGGTGTTGGTGGGCACCTGGGAGACCTTGGCGATGTCGGCGCTGGGCACCGCATTGGCCGCCGCCGCCGGCCTGCTGCTGGCCTTGCCGGCCAGCCGCCAGCAAGGGGATGCGCCTGCGCTGGCGCGCCGCCCGACGCGCTTGCTGCTGAACGCGCTGCGCGCGATCCCCGAGCTGGTATGGGCCGGGCTGTTGCTGATTGCCGTGGGCCTGGGGCCGTTTGCCGGCACGCTGGCCTTGGCGGTGCACACCTCCGGCGTGCTGGGCCGGCTGTTTGCCGAGGCGCTGGAAAACGCCGAGCCCGGCCCGGGCGCCGCGCTGCGTGCACAAGGCGTGGGCCGTGGCCGGGTGATGCTGTATGCCAGCTTGCCGCAGGTGCTGCCGCAGTTGCTGAGCTACACCTTGTACCGCTGGGAGAACAACATCCGCGCCGCCGCGGTGCTGGGTGTGGTGGGCGCCGGTGGCTTGGGCCAGTTGCTGGCCTTCCACATGGGGCTGTTTCACATGGGCAAGACGGCCACCATCCTGGGTGCGATGCTGTTGCTGGTGGCGCTGGTGGATGCGCTGAGCTATGGCGCGCGGCGTCTGCTGATGCGATGACAAACCCTCTTGCGCTGCGCCCGTCCACCCAGGTCTTGCTGGTCCTGGCCGGGCTTGTGTTGCTGGCGGGCCTGGGCGTCTGGGCCAGCGGCTTTTTGGATCGGGCCGCGCCCGCCGCCTGGCCCGACCGCGCCTGGTGGCTGCAGCAATTCGCCCGCTGGCAGGCCTGGCAGGGCGAGGCGCCGCTGGTCTTTTTGCTGGGCTTCATGCTGCTTTTCACGCTGCTGTCGGCGCTGGCGCTGCCGGGCTGCGCGGCGCTGGCGCTGCTGGCCGGCAGCTCGTTTGGTGGTTTGACCGGCACCTTGCTGGTGGGCCTGGCATCCACCCTGGGCGCGCTGCTGTCGTTTCTGGCGGCTCGGCACTGGGCCCAGGATAGGGTGCGCCGCCGGCTGGGCAACCGGCTGGTGGCGGTGGACCGCGCGCTGTCCCGGCACGGCCGGCTGGGCGTGTTCTGGCTGCGCTTGCTGCCGGTTGTGCCCTACCCGCTGCTGAACCCGCTGCTGGGCCTGAGCAAGCTGTCGGTGGCGGGGTTTTTCTGGCCCAGCCTGCTGGGCTTGACCTTGGGCAGCGCGCCTTATGTCTGGGCCGGGCATTCGCTGCCGGCGTTGCTGGCGGGGGTGGCGGCCACGCCGGCCTGGTCGTTGGCCGGCGCGGCAGGCCTGCTGCTGGCTGGCGCGATAGGGCTGCGGCGCTGGCGCCGGCGCAGCCTGGGGGCCGGTCGATGAGCAATACCCGCCGCGCTGGCTGGCTGTTTGCCTACGACTGGGACCGCCTGGCGCTGGACCGTCTGGGTGGAGGATCGGGCGGGCACGCGGTGTTCGACCACGCCGGGTTCGATCTGTTTTCGTTCCCCAGCAATGCCGCGCTGGTCTGGTTCGACATCGAGCGCTTTGCGCGCCGCCAGGCCGCCGTGGGCCGGCGGGCCGGCTGGCGCGCGGTGTTGTCGCACCACGAGCAGTTTGGCGCGCTGGCCGCAGCGCTGGTGGCCGAGCACCTGGGCCTGCCCGGCACCTCGCCCGAGAGCATCCTGGCGGCGCAGCACAAGCTGCATGCACGCCGTGTGCTGCAGCAGGTGGCGCCCGAGGCCAACCTGGGCTTTGCCGCGCTGGATGTGCAATACGGCGGCGCGGTGCCCGAGGGCTTGATGTACCCCAGCTTTGCCAAACCGGTGAAAGCCGCGTTTTCGGTGCTGGCGCGGCAGGTGGACAGCCAGGCCGATCTGCAAGCCCACACCCGATTTGGCCACCGCGAGCTGTGGGTGATACGCCGCCTGGTCGAGCCGTTTGACCGGGTTTGCCGGGCCCGCTTGCCGCAGGCCGGCAGTGCACACCGGCTGTTGCTGGAGGAACCCGTGCCGCCGCACGTGGCGCAGTACAACCTGGACGGCTGGGTGCAGGACGGCCAGGTGCATGCACTGGCCGTGGTGGACGCGGTGATGGTGCCTGGCACCCAGGCCTTCATGCGCTGGGAAGTGCCCAGCCGGCTGCCGGCGCTTGACCAGCAGCGGGCGCTGGACGTGGCGCGGCGTTTCCTGGGCGCCATCGGCTACCGGCATGGCTTCTTCAACCTGGAGTTTTTCCACGACGCGGCCAGCGGGCGGCTCAGCGTCATCGAGTGCAATCCCCGGCTGGCCTCGCAGTTTGGCGATCTGCACCAGCGGGTGTTGGGCGTCGATGCGCATGCGATGGCGCTGGCGCTGGCCTTGGGCGACGACCCGCTGGCCGTGCCGCGCCACGCGCCCACGGCCGGCGCCGCCGCCAGCCTGGTCTACCGCGTGGCCAGCGCCGACGCGGTGCCGGCCCAGCCCAGCGCGGCGCAGCAAGCCGCGTTTGCGCGCCAGCATCCCGAGGGCCTGCTGTTTTGTTTCCCCAAGACCGGCCACGGCCTGGCGCGCGATTTCAAATGGACCGGCAGCCACCGCTACGGCATCACCCACCTGGGCGCGCGCGACCGCCAGCAATTGCGTGAGCATGCCGAGCATGCCAGCGCCTTGCTGGGCTGGCCCGCGCCCTACCATGATCAACCGGCCTGGTTGGCCGCCGAAACCCCGGCGCCGGCCTTGCCGGCCCCCTGGACCGACCCCTCCCCTCACGTGTTAGGAGCATCATGAAAAACCTCAGCCTCTTTCAAAACGGCTTGCAGCGTCTGGCCGGCCTGGCCGCCACCGGGGCGCTGGTGCTGGCGCTGGGTGGCTGCTCGGCGATGACCGCGATGCGGGCACAAAACCCGGCGGGTGCGATGAAGCCGGTGAATGCTGCGGCGGTTGGCGGCGACAGCCGGGTGATGCTGAAGGGCGCCGACTTGGTGGCCTACTTCACCCAGGGGCGTTATGCCCAGGGCCAGCCGCAGATCAACAGCCAGCTTGAAGGCGTGAGCTTTTACTTTGCCAGCGCCGAGCACAAGGCGCTGTTCGACGCCGCGCCGCAAAAATACCTGCCGCAATACGGTGGCTACTGCGCCGATGGCGTGGTTTACGGCATCCCGTGGGGTGGCGACGCCGACACCTGGCGCATCATCGACGGCAAGCTCTACATCTTTGGCGGCCAAGGCTCCAAGGATGCGTTTGAGCTGGATGTGCCCGGCAACCTGCGGCTGGCCAACCTGTACTGGACGTCGGAGATGGCCGGCGACAACAGCTTTGTGCAGCGCGCTTACCGGCTGGTGTTCCGCGTACCGCATTACAAGAGCGGCGAGACCCTGGCCAAGCTGGTGGCCGAGGCCAAGGCCAAGAAAAACTGATGACGCGACTTGGGCACCCCGTGAGCACCTGCTTGTCAGTCACCCGCCGTGCGTTGCTGGCCGCTGTGCTGGCACCGGCGGCAGCGCTGGCCCAAACCGCCACTGATTGGCCCCAGGTGCTGGCCACAGCGCGGGGCCAGACCGTGTATTTCAACGCCTGGGCCGGCGACGAAAAAACCAACAACTTCATCGCCTGGGCCGGCGCCGAGGTCAAAGCGCGCTACGGCGTCACGCTGCAGCATGTGCGGCTCAAAGACACCGCCGAAGCCGTCACCCGGGTGATCGCCGAAAAGGCCGCCGGCCGCAATGCCGACGGCACGGTGGACCTGGTGTGGATCAACGGCCCCAATTTTCTGGCGATGAAAACCCAGGGCCTGCTGTACGGGCCGGTGGCCCAGAGCCTGCCCAACTTCAAATATGTGGACACCGTCAACAAGCGCTCCAACGTGATCGACTTCACCACCCCGGTGGACGGTTATGCGGTGCCGTGGAAGCTGGCGCAGATCGTGTTTGTCTACGACAGCGCACGCATCAGCAAGCCGGCCGACGTGCCCCGCTCGGCCGCCGAGCTGCTGGCCTGGGCGCGCAAAAACCCCGGCCGGCTGACGCACCCCAATCCCGGCAACTTTCTGGGCGCCACCTTCTTGAAGCAGATGCTGTACGAGCTGGCCGCCGATACCGGCGTGATGCAGCAGCCGGCCAGCGACGAGGCTTTTGCCAGCACCAGCGCACCGCTGTGGGCCTGGTACGCCCAGCTTCGGCCGCTGCTGTGGCATGGTGGCAAGCAGTTTCCTGAAAACGGCTCGGCCCAGCGCCAGTTGCTGAACGACGGCGAGATCGACATCACGCTGTCGTTCAACCCGGCCGAGGCTGCGGTATCGGCCGAGAGTGGCCAGTTGCCACGCACGGTGCGCACGTTCACGCTGCGGCGCGGCACCATCGGCAATACCAGCTTTGTGGCCATCCCGTACAACGCGGCGCACAAGGCGGGCGCGATGGTGCTGGCCAACTTTCTGCTGGAGCCGGCCACCCAGGCGCGTGCCCAAGACATCAAGGACATGGGCAATGTCAATGTGCTGGACCTGGCCAGGTTGCCGGCCGACCAGCGTGCGCTGTTCGACAAGCTGACCCCCAGCGCTGCCTTGCCAACGGCGGCCGAGCTGGGCCAGCCCCAGTTGGAGCCGCATGCAAGCTGGATGACGCGGCTGACGGCGGAATGGCAGCGCCGCACGGCCCAGTGATCCGGTATTGCACCCTCTCCCGGGCAGGGGGAGGGTGAAAAGCCCCGCCACCCCTCTGTTTCGCATGACATCACCACTGCTGCGCTGGGCCCCGGTGCTGACGGTGGGGGCCACCGCGCTGCCGATTGCCGCCGGCTTGGCTGGCACGCTGCTGCCGGCTTTTGGCTGGCTGCCGGCGATAGGCGCCACGGCCTGGGGTTGGCAGCCCTGGATGACGCTGATCGAGCACCCCGGTTTTGCCACCAGCCTGAAGCTGACCTTGTTCACCGGCCTGCTGGCCACCGTGTTGGCGCTGTTGATCAGCCAGGGCCTGGCGGCCGCCGTGTTGCACCGGGCCTGGGCGCGGCGGCTGGGCGGCGCAATCGCCCCGGTGCTGGCCACGCCGCACTCGGCATTGGCGATCGGCTTCGGTTTTTTCATCGCGCCTTCGGGCTGGCTGGTGCGCTGGGTATCACCCGGCCTGACCGGTTGGGTGCTGCCACCCGATGTCAGCACCGTGGGCCACCCCTCGGGCTGGGCGCTGGTGGCCTGTTTGCTGCTGAAGGAAGTGCCTTATCTGCTGCTGATGACGCTGGGGGCGCTGAACCAGGTGGCGGCACCGGCCCAGATCGCGGCCGCCCGGATGCTGGGTTATGGGCCGGTGCCGGCCTACCTGAAGATCGTGCTGCCGCAGGTGCTGCCGCAGATCCGGCTGCCGATCTATGCGGTGCTGGCGTTTTCGCTGTCAGTGGTGGATGTGGCGATGATCCTGGGCCCGGGCAACCCGCCCACCTTGGCGGTGCTGGCGGTGCGCTGGTTCACCGCGCCCGATGTGCGGCTGTACCCCCCCGCTGCGGCGGCGGCCGTGCTGTTGCTGGGCCTGGTGGGCGCGGCCGTCCTGGGCGGCTTTGCGCTGGAGCGGCTGGCGGCCCGCCTGGGCCGGCGCTGGATCGAGCGTGGTCATCGTGATGGTGTGGCCACCGCCGGCGCCGGGCTGGCGGCCGGCCTGGGCGCGGCGCTGCTGGCCACCACCGCGCTGCTGCTGCTGGCGCTGCTGCTGTGGTCGTTTGCACGCCAGTGGCGCTACCCCGACGCCCTGCCCACGGTCTGGACGGGAGCCAACTGGCAGCGCCAAGCCGGCAGCGTGGTGGGCCCGGCGCTCAACACCTTGCTGGTGGGCACCAGCGCCACGCTGATCGCGCTGGTGCTGACAATCGCCTGCCTGGAGAACGAGACCTTGCAGCCGGGCCGGTCGCGCCGACAGCTTGGTCAGGCCAGCCTGTGGCTGCTGTACTTGCCGCTGCTGGTGCCGCAGGTGGCATTTTTGTTTGGCACCCAGGTGCTGCTGATTCGCGCCGGGCTGGATGCCAACCTGGGCGCGGTGATCTGGACCCATTTGATCTTTGTGCTGCCCTACCTGTTTTTGTCCTTGGCCGATCCGTGGCGCGCGTTTGATGCGCGTTATGCACGCTCGGCCACCAGTCTGGGTGCATCGCGCTGGCGAATGTTCTGGCGCATCAAGCTGCCTATCCTGTTGAAACCCACGCTGATCGCCTGTGCGGTGGCGTTTGCGGTCAGCGTGGGCCAGTACCTGCCCACCTTGTTTGCAGGCGGCGGGCGCATCGCCACGCTGACCACCGAGGCGGTAACCCTGGCCTCGGGCGAAGACCGGCGCATCACCGCCGTCTGGGCGCTGCTGCAATCGGGCCTGCCGTTTGTGGCCTATGCGCTGGCGGCGTGGCTGCCCCGGTTGGTGTATGCCGGCCGGCGGGGTTTGGTTTGACCGTGGACCAGGGCTTGACGCTGCGCGCGGTGCAGATTGCGCTGGCCGGGCGCGCCTTGATCAAGCGCCTGGACCTCAGCGTGGCGCCCGGTGAATGCGTCACCTTGATGGGGCCCAGCGGCTGCGGCAAATCCACCTTGTTGGCTTATTTGGCCGGCACCTTGGACAGTGTTTTCCAGGCCACCGGCAGCGTGTGGGTGGGCCAGACCGAGCTGACCGGCCTGGCGCCCGAGCGGCGTGGCATCGGCATCCTGTTCCAGGACGATTTGCTGTTTCCGCACTTGTCGGTGGGTGGCAACCTGGCGTTTGCGCTGCCGGCCAGCGTGCGGCCGCGCAGCGAGCGCTTGAAGCAGATAGCCGCTGCCCTGGCCGAAGCCGGCCTGCCCGGCCTGGCCCAGCGTGACCCTGCCACCTTGTCGGGTGGCCAGCGCGCGCGCGTGGCGCTGATGCGCACTCTGCTGGCCCAACCCCGGGTGCTGCTGCTGGACGAGCCCTTCAACAAACTCGACGCCCGGCTGCGCACCGACTTTCGGGCCTTTGTGTTCGAGCATGCACGTGAGCGTGCCTTGCCGGTGCTGCTGGTCACGCACGACGATGCTGATGCACAGGCCGCCGGTGGCCGGGTGATTCAACTGGAGACCTTGGAATGAACCCGGCCGGCAGCGATGCCTTGATCGACGGGCTGCGTGCTGCCCTGCGCGATGTCTTGGGCACCACCCGCCCCGACCTGGCCGACGCGCCGCTGCAGCCCATGCTGGACAAGGGCCTGGCCCACCACCATCTGCGGCTGCAAGGCACAGGCTTGATCGCCCGTTTGCCCAAACAAAGCCAGATGGGTTTGCCGGCCTTGGCCAACCTGGAATACGAGGCCGCGTGCTTCCAGCGTGCCGCCGCCAGTGGCCATGTGCCGTGCCTGGCGGCAATCCTGCCCCCCAGCCCGGCGCTGCCACGCGGTGGGCTGCTGGTGGACGAGGTGATAGGCCGGCCGGCCCGTTTGCCGCAAGACCTGGCGACCATCGCACAAGCGCTGGCGGCGATCCATGCACTGCCGTTGCCGACGCCGGGCTTGCGGCCGCCTTTGCTCGACGACGCCGATCCACTGGCTGCGCTGCGGCGCGAGATCGATGGCCAGGCGGTGTACCTGGACCAGGCCGGGCTGGACCCCGCGGCGCGGGCCTTGATCGTGCAGGTACGCCAAAGCTTTGACGCCTGCTGCACCGCTGCGGCGCGGCCGGCCCGGCGGCTGATCAGCTTCGACGCCCACCCTGGCAACTTTTTGCTGCGCGACGACGGCGTGGCGGTGCTGGTAGACCTGGAAAAAGCCCGCTACAGCCACCCGCCGCTGGACCTGGCCCATGCCACGCTGTACACCTCCACCACCTGGGATGTGGCCAGCCATGCCGAGCTGACGCCACAGCAGGTGGCCGATGCCTACAGCGCCTGGGAGATCGCTAGCAACCCGGCCAGCAACCCGGCCAGCGCCCTGGGCGCCAGCCAACGCGCCTGGTACCGGCCTTTGCGCGCGGCGATGTGGTTGTGGGCGGTCACCTGGTGCGCCAAGTGGCGGGTGCTGTCGCCGCTTGAAGCGCAGGCTGGCGCCGACGGCGAGGATTGGTCGCAGCAACACACCGCCGATGCGCTGGTCCACCATGTGCGGGGCCGGGTGGACTGTTACCTGAGCCTGGCCGGCATCGAGCGCGTGGTGGACGAGCTGGCCACGCTGCAGCGCTTGCTGCCCGGCTGAAGATCAGGCTGGCGCGGTTGCCAGCTTGTTGAAAAAGTCCTGAAAAATCGCATCCCGCGCCACGCCATACGCCTCGCGCATGGCGTGCCGGCCGGCCTGCGGCAACCAGCGTTTGTCATCACCCAGCCCCGGCGTGGCCACGATGTCACTGGGCACCCAGGCCGGGTTGATCAGCCAGGCGATGTTGATCACATCCCAGATCACCCACGAATGCGCAGCGGCCCCATCCAGCCCCAGGAACGGCCACAAGGGGTTGTGCGTGAAGAGTTGGTGCAGGTAGTTGCCGATCGCGCCCCGGCCCAGCACATGCCGGTCCATCTCGGCCAGCGACAGCCGCAACTGCGCCCCCACGTGGTAGCCCGGCAGGTAGACCAGCGGCACGCCGCTGTCCAGCAGCACATGGGTGGCCAGCATGTCCTGCTCCAGGTTGAAGGCGTGGTTGGGCTGTGGCGCATGCGACGGGAAGCCTGCCGTCCACACGACGACGATCTTGTCGATGATGTCGGGTGCCATCAGCAGCGCGCTGGCGATGTTGGTGACGCAGCCTATCGCCACAACATACAGCGGGTCTTGCTGCGGCGTGGCGCGGGCGCTGCGGATCAGGTGTTGCACCGCGTCGCTGTCCAGTGGTTTTTTGAGGTCGGCCAAGTAGCCCGCACTGCCACGAAACACCTTGCCCTCAGCCGGCAGGCCCAGCTTGTTGAAGACGCGCAGGATCTCGGCATGGCTGCGCTCCATGCCCACGGCCGGTGGGTTGAACACCGGCAGGTCCACCGTGGCCAGCGGCCACTGCTGGCGCTCAAAGTAGTCCAGTTGCGCCCGGTAGCGGCGCAGCAAAGCCTGTTCTTCCACGCTGGCCGGGTGGGTTCGATCCCGCACCGCCAACGCGCGCAGCATCTCCTGGCGCCGGTGCTCAAAGGAAAACGGCGTGGCGTACACCGCGTCCACCTGCAGTTGTGCGGGCGACAGCAAGGCCCAGGCGAGTGCAAACTGGTCGTCGATCTCGTTGGCGGCATCGGTGTCTATCACGATGCGCACGCGGCCAGCCGGCTCGGCCAGCCGCTGCAGGCGCCAGGCGTGATCGTGCGTGGAGAAGTTGTGCATGCCGCGCTTCAAGGCGGATAGCCCAGCGCCGGCTGCCCAAAACCCTCGGCGGCCCGCCAGCCCGGCGGTTTCAAAAACAGGTTGTCCAGCATGCCGCCGGGGTTGTAGCGCGGGTAGGTTTCGCCCGGGTGCTGGGCATCCCAATCGGCACGGATGTCGGCACTGTTTTTGTAGTGCGGCACCTTGTTCAGGTAAGCCCACAGCGATTGGCCACGCCAGCCGCTGTCCTTGATCGTCGGCCACAGGGCGTCGGCATGGCTGACATTCCAGGCCGGCGCCAGCGACCAGGCTGTTTTGCCCAGCACATCGCCAAAGATGAACAAGCGCCCATCGCGCAAGGTCCAGGCCGTGGGGTCGCTGCCCAGCTTGATCGCAAACGCCGCGCCGCTGGCACAAAAGCCGCCGTACTGCGGCTCGTAGCGCGCCGGATCGGCCAGAAACAAGGCGCGGTGCTCGGCGCTGGCAAAGTAGTAGCTGCGCTCGGGCAGGTCCACGCGCAGCGCCGGGTTGCCCCGCTGCGGCTGGCCTTGCGTGAAGTAGGCCACCGGGTCGTGGCCCAGCAGCATCACCGGCCGGCCATCGCTGGCGGCCGGAACCGTGGCGTAGGGCGTGCCGCAACCGGCCAGCCAGGGCAGCAGCGCCAGCAGGCACAAAATCCAGACCCTGATGCGATTTGACATGTCAAAACCTCCGCTGCCGATGATGGTGAATGCCTGGCAAGCTGCGCCTGTTAGCGCGCCGCCGGTGGCGATTGGCGGCCTGCTGCCGCACCGCCGCCGGCTGCTGGGCGCCAGCATGCTGATGCTTGGAGCCGGCGCGCTTGGCGGCTGCACGCTGGGCCCCGACCAGCATGGCCCCAATGCGCCCGAGGCCGCGCCCTTGCCGCATCCAACCCGCGTGGCCTGGGTGCTGGGCTCGGGTGGGCCCCGCGGTTTTGTGCACATTGGCGTGGTCAAGGCGCTGGCCGAGCTGGGCCTGGTGCCGGACCTGATCGTCGGTGCGTCGGTGGGTGCGCTGGTGGGCAGCTTGTTGGCCGGTGGCCTGCCGGCGGCCGAGCTGGAGCGGCTGGCGCTGGAAACCCAGGCCTGGCAGTTGCTGCGCTTCCAGGCCATCGGTGCGCAGAAGTGGAGCGCCCAAGGCCTGGCCGGGTTTGTCAACCAGGCCTTGGGCGGCCGGCTGTTGCAGGCCTTGCCGATCAGCATGGTCTGCGTGGTGCAGCGGCTGCGCGATGGCGCGGTGCTGGGCCTGAGCCGGGGCGATGCCGGCGTGGCGGTGCAGGCTGCTGCGGCGATCGAGGGCCAGTTGGCGCCGGTGTCGATACGCGGTGAGCTGTATGCCGATGCCGATTTGCGCACCCCGCTGCCGGTGCGCCTGGCGCGGGCCTTGGGCGCGCAGCGGGTGCTGGCGGTGGATGTGTCGGCGTTTGAAGACCGGGCGCCGGCCGGCAGCGAGCGCTACCGCGAGGCCGACCAACGCAAGCGTGCGCTGACCCGGCCCGACGCTGCCGCAGCCGACCTGCTGCTGCACCCCGACATCGGCTACTGGGCCAGCATCTCGCGCGAGTACCGACAGCGCACGATGGCCATCGGCTACCGCGAGACGATGTTGCAGGCGGCGGCGTTGCGGGCCTTGCATGCGGCTTGAGGCGGGGGCGGCCGGCAGCGGATTCACCGTGCAGATTCAGCGATGTGTTGCGCCAGCCGTGCGAGGGCCTGCCGGTGCGCGCTGGCCAAGGCCTGGGCCTGGTTTTGCCCGGTCAGCGCCAGGGCCGGCTGCTTGATCGTGGCCTCGAAGACGCGCGGCGCGCTGGCGCCGGCTGGATCGGCCAGGCTCCATGACGCGCGCAGATCGACGCCTTGTCCATCGGCCGCCACGTCAAAGGCACTGAACGCCAAGCGCAGTTGAACGGTGGGAAGCAGCCCCGGCGGCAGCGGCGCGGCCCACAGCGGCGCGCCCAGCCAGCGCGCCAGATCGTCGCGCAGCAAACGTGGCACGGCGTCGCGCAGCGGCTCGGCCCAGCGTGTGCCGCCCAGCGGCTGCAGGCCGGCAGCGCCTTGCGGCAGCAGCAGGGCCTCCTGGTCCAGGTGGCCGGGAAGCTGCACCGGCGCCATCAGTTGCCAGACCCGTTCACCCTGCGAGACATTCAGCGCAAAGCCTGGGCGTCATTGCCCGATCGGGACGCCGTCGCGTCGTCG
>JANOBL010001056.1:0-7342 GCA_031411635.1 Betaproteobacteria bacterium | reverse complement strand
TTGGCTGCCCACCCAGGGCAGGCCGTGGCGGCCGTGTTGGCGCTGCCAGGCCATCAGCGGCGGCGCCAGCGCGGGGCAGGGTGCTGCGCCTGCAGCAGTCACGCGGCGCCGCGCACCGGCTGCGGCGTCGATGCAGGTACCAACTGCAGGTGCGGTGCGCGGCTGGCGTCGGCGGCGCGTGGGCTGGCTGCCCGCAGGCGCAGGCTGTCAACACCGGCCGCCAAACGCGAAGCCAAGTCTTTCAACTGGGTTTCCTGGGTTTCCAGATCCGCTATGCCACGCTCCAGGCCGTCTTCGGCGGCGCGGATGCGTTCATGCGCCTCGCGCCGCTGCAGCATCGCGCGGCGGCGCTCACGCAACTGGTCGTCAATTTGCGTGCTCATGGCCTTGGCCCAAAGCTCAATCTCGTTGGCCGCACCGTCAAACTCCACCCGCAACCGCGACAACAGCATCTGCGCAAACCGGTCCATGAACCCGGCCTGCGCCAGGCGCCAGACCTGGGTGACGCCCACGTAGCGGCTGTAACCTTCTTCGATTTGGCTCAACTGCCGCTCAAACCGCTCCAGCACGGGCCGGGGCCCGACCGCCAGCGAAAAGCCAAACTCGGCATTCAGCCCACGCTGCCCGGCTTGCAGCATCTGTTCGATCTCGCGGGCCCGCCCGTCGGCCTGTGCCAGCAGCCCTTGCAGTTGCAGGCCCAGCGCAGCAAAAGCCCGTCCAGCACCCAGCTTGAACAGGCTGGCATCGCTGTCTTTGCGCATGCGCTGCACCGCCTGCCGCACTTGCTCGCTGGACAAGCCGTCGGTCAGCACCTGCAGCTCGCGCATCAGCACCGAGCGCAGCGCCGCCAGGCGCGGCGCGCAGCGCTCAAAGTCTGTGCCCTCGGCTGCCAGCCGGTTGCTCATCAGCTTCAAGCGGGCCGAGCTTTTGCCACGCAGGCTGCGCAGCTCGGTGAGCTGGTCGGTGGTCTGGCGCTGCCGATCGGCCAGGCGGCTCAGAGCCGTTTGCTGCAGCGACAACACACCGTCCTCCACCATCCGGCCCACCACCGCGCTGCGCTGCGGCAGCAATTGGGTCAACAAGGCTTGCTCCAGCGCAGGCAGGCGGCTGGCGGCCATGCCTGCTTCGTCACGCTGCACCCGCGCTGCCAACGCCAGCCGGGCCGAGAGTGGAAACACCCTGGCCAGGTCCACGCCCAAGGTCTGCGCCACCTGGCTGCATTGGTGCTGGATCTGGGCCTCGATCTGCACCGCATCCAGCATCGGATCGGCCAAGGTGTCGATCTTGTTCAGCACCACAAAGCGCTCACAGCCCCGGTCGCCCAGGTGATCACGCCAGACCGACAAATCGGTGCGGGTGACGCCGGTGTCGGCGGCCAGCAAAAACACTGCGGCATGGGCCGATGGCAGCAGCGCCAAGGTCAGTTCGGGCTCGGCGCCGATTGCGTTCAGGCCCGGGGTGTCGATCACCACCAGGCCACGTTTCAGCAAGGGGTGGGGGTAGTTGATCAGCGCATGGCGCCAGGCCGGCACCTCGACACAATCCTGCGCATCCCGCGGTGGGTTGTCCTCGGGGTGCTCGTCGTTCCAGAAGCCCAGGGCGCGGGCTTCATCCACCGGCACCTGCAAGGTGCGCACCACTTGTTGCAGCGTCAACGCCATCGCGTCGGCGTCGGTTATCGGCAGCGGCAGGCTGTGCCACAAGTCTGGCCGCTCGCGCAGCGCGGCCAGGGTTTGGCCGGTGCTGCGGGTGGCGATCGGCAGCAAGGCCAGCGACGGCTGCTGCTGGCCGTCCCAGGCCAGCTCCACCGGGCACATCGTGGTGCGGCCGGGTGTGGCGGGCAGCACCCGGCGCCCGGTGTCGGCAAAAAACAGCGCGTTGATCAGCTCGGATTTGCCGCGCGAAAACTCCGCCACAAAGGCCAGCACCAGCCGGTCCGACGACAAACGTTGCCGAATTGAGCCCGCCAGCGCCATCGCCTGGGCGTCGAGCAGGCCGTGGTCATCCAGCAGGCTGCTGAGCTGGTCGACACCCCGATCCATGCCGCGCCGCCAGGCGGCGAGCGAATCCAGTCCAGTGAGAAGCGTGGTTGACATGGTGGGATCGGTGAATCTGAAAATGATGGTACTGCCGCCAAGCCCCTGTCTTCGGCGCTTGTCACATGTTCTGACAGCTTGCCCGTCAGCGGATGTGAACAAATCAACGTCGCTGGCAACCGGCGCAAAAATAGCTGGCGCGCTGGCCCTGCACGATGCGCCGCACCGTGCCGCCACAGCGTGCGCAGGCCTGGCCTTCGCGGCCGTAGACCAGGGCCTCGTTCTGAAACGCGCCAACGCTGCCATGCGCATCGCGAAAATCACGCAAGGTCGAGCCACCCAGCTCGATCGCGCGGGCCAAGGTCAGCCGCAGTGCGGCCAGCAAGCGCTCGCAGCGCGGCCGGCTGAGCTTGTCGCAGCGCAGGCGCGGGTCGATCGCGGCCCGGTGCAGCGCCTCGCTGGCATAAATGTTGCCGGCGCCGACGACGATGTCGCCGGCCAGCAGCGCGGCCTTGATCGACGTGCGCCGGCCCTGCAACGTGGCGTGCAGGTGGGCCGGTGTCAGCGCTGGATCAAATGGCTCGGCGCCCAACCGGGCCAACAGCCGGGCAGCAGGGTCCAGCGCCAGGCCGTTGGACCAGACCACCGCGCCGAAGCGGCGTGGGTCGGTCAGGCGCAGCACGCCCCGGCTGCTGAGCAACTCAAAGTGATCGTGAGGGCCGGCTGGGCCTGGCGCGTCCGCTGCGTTGGTCAATCGCAGCGAGCCCGACATGCCCAGGTGCAGCAGCAGGCCACCGTCGGTTGCATCCACCGCCGCCAGCGGCATCCACAGGTATTTGCCGCGCCGCTGCAGCAAGCCCACCTGTTTGCCGTGCAGGCTGTCCGGCGCGCAGCCCAGCGGCCAGCGCAGCGGTTTGCCCAGGCGCACCGCCAGCACCTTGGCACCCAACAGGCGGTCGGCCAGGCTGGCGCGGGTGACTTCAACTTCGGGCAATTCAGGCATCGAAGGGAATTATGGGCCGCCCCTAGAATCCACCCTGCGTCCAGACGGGCACTGCGCCGGTGTCCACCCACCCAGGAACGCAGCCCCGGTCTGGCATGTTCCAGGCCTTGGCTTGAGTGAATCAGGAGTCTTTGATGATCGGCAATGCAGCCCGCCCCGCAGGCGCCCGGCTTACCTTGGTCAGGCGCGCTGCGCTGGCTGCCATGCTGGTGAGTGCGATCGCTACGGCGCAGACCGTTGCGCCGGATCAGCCCGCTGCAACAACCCCACCGACCGAGCCGGTGCAGAACTCGGCACTCGATTCCCTGCTGTTCTACCAGTTGCTGATCGGCGAGATGGAACTCAACGCCGGCCGCGCCGGCAATGCCTACGGCGTCATGCTGGATGCCGCACGGCGCAACGGCGACGATGCGCTGTTCCAGCGCGCGGTTGAAATCGCGTTGCAGGCCCGCGCTGGCGACCAGGCGCTGGATGCTGCCCGGGCCTGGCGCAAAGCCAAACCCAAATCGGTGGCACCGCTGCGCTACCAGACCCAGATCCTGATGGCGCTGAACCGCAGCGACGAGGTGGCCGAGCCGATGGCCGCCTGGCTGGCCGGCGTGCCGACGATGGAGCGGCCGGGCCTGATCGCCGGCCTGCCGCGTTTGCTGCAAGGCATCTCCGACCACCAGCGTGCGCTGGCATTGGTTGAAAAACTGGTGCTGCCGTATCTGGATGGCCCCACCACCGCCACCGCCAGCCGGGTCAGCCTGGGTCGTGCGCACCTGGCGGCGGGCAACCTGCCTCAGGCGCTGGGGCTGGCGCGTGCGGCGCAAACTGCCGATCCCAGCGCGCCCGGCCCGGTGCTGCTGGCGCTGGAGTTGCTGCCCGGCACACCTGCCGCCGAGGGTTTGGTCAGCGATTACCTGGCCCGCGTCGAGGCCGAGCCGGCAGTGCGTCTGGCTTACGTCCGTTTGCTGACCCAATCCCAGCGCTATGCCGATGCCGGCCGCCAGCTTGAGCGTCTGACGCAAGACCGGCCCAGCTTGCCCGAGCCTTGGCTCACGCTGGGTGCGCTGCGGCTGGAGATGAAGCAAGCGCTTGAAGCCGAGACCGCGCTGCTGCGTTTTGTCGAGCTGACCGCCGCTGCCGCGCCCACCGAGGCGGCGCAACCGGCCATCAAGCGTGCCGAGCCCAGCGACACCGAGGGCGAAGACGACGAAGACGCGGCGGGTGCAGCGCAAGGCGCCGGCCGTGATCTGACCCAAGCCTGGTTGTTGCTATCGCAGGCGGCCGAGCAGCGTGGGGATGTGAAGGCGGCCGAGTCCTGGCTGGCCAAAGTGGACAGCCCGCAGCGCGCTTTGGAGGTGCAGGCGCGCAGGGCTTCGCTGCTGGCGCGCCAGGGCAAGGTGCCCGAGGCCAGGGCGCTGATCCAGGCCGTGCCCGAGCGCACCGGCGACGATGCCCGCGCCAAGCTGATGGCCGAGGCGCAGATGCTGCGTGACATCAAGCGTTGGCAGGATGCCGCCGAGGTGCTGGCCAGCGCCGCGGCGCGTTTTGCCGACGACACCGACCTGATCTACGAGCAGGCGATGGTTGAAGAAAAGCTCGAGCGCTGGCCCGAGATGGAGCGCTTGCTGCGCCAGGTGATCACGCTCAAGCCCGAGCACCCGCATGCGCACAACGCCTTGGGTTATTCGTTGGCCGATCGGGGTGTGCGCCTGCCCGAGGCGCGGGATTTGATCGCCCGGGCGCTGCAGTTGTCGCCGGGGGATCCGTTCATCACCGACAGCCTGGGCTGGGTGGAGTTCCGCCTGGGTAACCGCGACGAGGCCTTGCGGCTGCTGCGCCAGGCCCACGGTGCGCGGCCCGACACCGAGATCGCCGCCCACCTGGGCGAGGTGTTGTGGGCGATGGGCCAGCAGGACGAGGCCCGCAGCGTCTGGCAGGATGCGCGCGGCCGCGATGCCGCCAACGAGGTGCTGCGCGAGACCCTGGCCCGGTTGAAGGTCAGCCTGTGACGCGGTGCTGATCCCATGGTGATGCGCTTGTGGTGATGCGCTTGTGGTGACGGGATTGCGCTGCTGGGCGCTGATACTGACGCTGGCGCTGGCGGGCTGCGCCACACCCCGCGTCGCCCCGATCCATCCCGGTGAAACGCTGGCGGGCCGGCTGTCGCTGCGCATTGCCGGCCAACCCGGACGCGGTGTCAACGCCGGCTTTGAGTTGACCGGCAATGCGCAGCGCGGTGAGTTGCTGCTGAGCGGGCCGCTGGGCACCATGGCGGCCCGGGCGCGTTGGTCCGATGGCTCGGCCGTGTTGACCAGCGGCGGCGTCGAAACCCAATTTGCCGATCTGGACGCACTGGCCGTTGCTGCGCTGGGTGAGGCCATCCCGATGGCCGCGTTGTTTGACTGGCTGCGTGGCCGGGCCTGGGCCGGTGCACCCGCCAGCGCACGCAGCGACGGTGTGGCGGGTTTTGAGCAGCTTGGCTGGTTGATCGACCTGGCGCGCTGGCCTGACGGCGCGGTGGATGCTTTTCGGGCCGCGCCGCCAGCGCTTACCGTGCGGGTCAGGCTGGAGTTGCCGGGATGAGCTTGGCCGCCATTTACGACGTGCCGGCGCCCGCCAAGCTCAACCTGTTCCTGCACGTGGTGGGCCAGCGGCCCGACGGTTATCACCTGCTGCAGTCGGTGTTTGTGCTGATCGACTGGTGCGACATGCTGCATTTTGAGCGCCGCCGAGACGGCCGTCTCACCCGCCACGACCTGGGCCCGGCGCTGCCCGACGACGACCTGAGCCTGCGCGCCGCGCTCGCCTTGCAGCAAGCCAGCGGCACGGCGCTGGGCGCCGACATCTCGGTGCAGAAACACGTGCCCTGGGGCGCCGGGCTGGGCGGTGGCAGCTCGGACGCAGCCAGCACGCTGTTGGCACTCAACCACTTGTGGGGCCTGCACTGGCCGCGCCGGCGGCTGCAGACATTGGCATTGAGCTTGGGCGCCGATGTGCCGTTTTTCATCGGTGGTCACAACGCCTTTGTCGAGGGCATCGGTGAGCGGCTCACGCCCTTGCCACCGCAGGCGCTGCCAGCCCAGCGCTACCTGGTGGTCAAGCCCGCCCAGGCCATCGCCACAGCGGCCATCTTCGGCAGCCCGTTGCTGGTCAGGGATACAGAAGCTGTTATAGTCATGAGCTTTATTGCAGACGCTCAACTGACTGAAAAGCTTGGTACAGGATACGGCCGCAATGATTTGCAGCCCCCTGCAGAAGCTGAATGCCAACAAGTGACCGAGGTGGCCGACTGGCTTCAAACCCAGTTTGGCAACAGCCGCATGTCGGGTTCGGGCAGTGCGGTGTTTGCAAGAATCGATGAATTTTCAGTTGCAACCGGCCAGTCTTTGGCGACAGCGCTGGTGGACCCGCTGATACCAGCGATGCCACCCGCTTGGACCGGCAGGTTGTGTCGCAGTCTGGATCACCATCCGCTGGTTGGTTGGGCCGACTGACAGCTTTAGCAGGAGCAAGGGGCTTGGCGTCAGCCGGGTCCTGTGTAGGGGAGTCGCCAAGTTGGTCAAGGCATCGGATTTTGATTCCGACATGCGAGGGTTCGAGTCCTTCCTCCCCTGCCAAACCTCTTCTTTCCAGGCCTGACGGAGAACAAGCCGTGCTGTTCAACACCGTGCTGTTCACCGGCAATGCCAACCCCGCGCTGGCCCAAGAGATGGCCAAGAGCCTGGGCGTGGAGCTGGGCAAGGCCAGCGTCGGCCGCTTCTCCGATGGTGAAGTCACGGTTGAGGTGCAGCAAAACGTGCGCGCCCGCGATGTCTTCGTGGTGCAGAGCACTTGCGCACCGACCAACGAGAACCTGATGGAACTGCTGATCATGGTCGATGCGTTGAAGCGCGCCAGCGCGCGCCGCATCACCGCCGTGATCCCGTACTACGGCTATGCCCGGCAAGACCGCCGGCCACGCTCGATGCGGGTGCCGATCAGTGCCAAGGTGGTGGCCAACCTGCTGGAAACCGTGGGTGTCGAGCGGGTGCTGACGATGGACTTGCACGCCGACCAGATCCAGGGCTTTTTCGACATTCCGGTGGACAACATCTACGCCAGCCCGGTGCTGCTGTCGGACTTGAAGAGCAAGGCCTACCCGGACCTGGTGGTGGTCAGCCCCGACGTGGGCGGTGTGGTGAGGGCCCGGGCGCTGGCCAAGCAGTTGGGCAGCGAGCTGGCCATCATCGACAAACGCCGGCCCAAGGCCAATGTGTCCGAGGTGATGCATGTGATCGGAGAGATCGAAGGCCGCAACTGCGTCGTGATGGAC
>JANOBL010001055.1:0-7989 GCA_031411635.1 Betaproteobacteria bacterium | reverse complement strand
CCGACACCTACCAGCGCAAGACCCAGATCTGCGAGCGGGCCTACCGCATCCTGGTGGACGAGGTGGGTTTTCCGGCCGAAGACATCATCTTCGACCCCAATATCTTTGCCATTGCCACCGGCATCGAGGAACACGCCAATTACGCGGTGGATTTCATCAACGCCACACGCTGGATCAAGGCCAACCTGCCGGGTGCCAAGGTCTCGGGCGGTGTCAGCAACGTGAGCTTCAGCTTCCGCGGCAACGAGCCGGTGCGCGAGGCCATCCACACGGTGTTTCTGTACCACGCGATCCAGGCCGGTCTGGACATGGGCATCGTCAACGCCGGCATGGTGGGCGTGTACGACGACCTGGACGCCGACCTGCGCGAGCGGGTGGAAGACGTGGTGCTGAACCGGCGTGAGGATGCCACCGAGCGCCTGCTGGAAGTGGCCGAAAACGTCAAGGGCGCGGCCAAGGACGACAGCCAGCGCCTGGCCTGGCGCAACAACACGGTGGATGCGCGCTTAAGCCACGCGCTGGTGCACGGCATCAACGAGTTCATCGTTGCCGACACCGAGGAGTGCTGGCAGCGCATCCAGGCCCAGGGTGGCCGGCCGCTGCACCTGATCGAAGGCCCGCTGATGGCTGGCATGAACGTGGTGGGCGATCTGTTTGGCCAGGGCAAGATGTTTTTGCCGCAGGTGGTGAAGAGCGCGCGCGTGATGAAGCAGGCGGTGGCGCATCTGCTGCCCTACATCGAGGCCGAGAAAAAAGCCATGATCGATGCCGGCGGCGAGGCCAAGGCCAAGGGCAAGATCGTGATCGCCACCGTCAAGGGCGATGTGCACGACATCGGCAAGAACATCGTCACGGTGGTCTTGCAGTGCAACAACTTCGAGGTGGTGAACATGGGCGTGATGGTGGCCTGCCAGGACATCCAGGCCAAGGCCCGGGTGGAGGGCGCCGACATCATCGGCCTGTCCGGCCAGATCACACCCAGCCTGGAAGAGATGCAACATGTGGCGGCCGAGATGCAGCGCGACGACTGGTTTCGCATCAAGAAGATCCCGCTGCTGATCGGCGGCGCCACCTGCAGCCGGGTGCATACCGCCGTCAAGATTGCGCCGCATTACGAAGGGCCGGTGGTGTACGTGCCCGATGCGTCGCGCTCGGTGGGTGTGTGCTCGGATTTGCTCAGCTACGAGCGCGCCAGCGCCTTCATCGCCGAGCTGAAAACCGACTACCAGCGGGTGCGCGAGCTGCATGCCAGCAAGAAGGCCACGCCGCTGGTGACACTGGTTGCGGCACGTGCCAACAAAACGGTGATCGATTGGGCCGGGTATGCACCGCCCAAACCCAAGTTCATCGGCCGCCGGGTGTTCAAGAACCACGACCTGGCCGAGCTGGCCGCCTGCATCGACTGGGCGCCGCTTTTCCAGACCTGGGATCTGGCCGGCAAGTTTCCGGAGATCCTGAAAGACGAGGTCGTCGGCGCCGAGGCGGTGCGGGTGTTCAGCGATGGCAAGCGCTTGCTGCACCGCGCCATCGAAGGCCGCTGGCTGCAAGCCAACGGTGTGATCAGCCTGCTACCGGCCAACACGGTGGATGACGACACGATCGAGATCTACGCCGATGAAAGCCGCAGCCAGGTGCTGATGTGCTGGCGCCCGCTGCGGCTGCAAACCGAGCGGCCGGTGGTGGACGGGGTGAAGCGCGCCAACCGTTGCATGGCGGATTTCATCGCGCCCAAGGGGGTGAAGCCCGATTACATCGGCCTGTTTGCAGTCACCGCCGGCTTGGGCGTCGAGAAGAAAGAAAAGCAGTTTGAAGCCGAGCATGACGACTACAACGCAATCATGCTGAAGGCGCTGGCCGACCGGCTGGCCGAGGCCTTTGCCGAGCGTCTGCACCAGCGTGTGCGCACCGATCTGTGGGGCTATGCGCCCGACGAGACCTTGGACATCCAGGGCCTGATCGCCGAAAAATACCAGGGCATACGCCCGGCACCCGGTTACCCGGCCTGCCCGGACCACAGCGTCAAGCGCGCAATGTTTGAGGTACTGGACGGCGCCGACATCGGCATGGGCCTGACCGACAGCCTGGCGATGACACCGGCTGCCAGCGTCAGCGGTTTTTACCTGGCGCATCCGGCGGCCACCTACTTCAACGTCGGCCGCATCGGCGAAGACCAGTTGGCGGATTGGGCCACCCGCCAGGCGATCGATGCCGCACTGGCGCGGCGGCTGCTGGCACCGGTGCTGGAATGAAAAAGCTGTACCTGCTGACGCTGGCGCTGTGCGCGCTGCCGGCCGGCTGCAGCACGCTGCCGATGTGGATGGTGTTGCAGCGCCAATCGCAGATCACCGATTACCGGCACTTCGACAACGCGGCGATGCCCCGGGCGGCCACGCCGTCGCCACTGCCGTCGGCCCCGGCCGCGCTGCAATGGCCGGGTGGTCTGGACACCGCCGCCGCCGAGGCCGACATCGCCCAGCACGGCACGGTGGCGCTGCTGGTGGCGCGGCGCGGGCAACTGATCTACGAGCACTACTTCAACGGCTACAGCGCCGACAGCATCACCACCTCGTTCTCGATGGCCAAATCGGTGGTTTCGGTGCTGCTGGGCATCGCCATCGACCAGGGCCGCATCGCCGGTGTGGACGAGCCGATCACCCGCTATCTGCCCGAGCTGCTGGCCCAGGATGCACGCTTTGGCCGCATCCATCTGCGCCATCTGCTGATGATGCGCAGCGGCATCGCCTTCGACGAGGGCTACAGATCGCCGTTTACCGAGGCGGCGCGCTTCTACCTGACACCCGACATGAAGCGCGAGGTGGCGGCGCTGCGCATCGAGGGTGAGCCCGACCAGGCCTATGCCTACAAGAGTGGCGACACCCAGTTGCTGGCGATGGCGATCGAGCGCGCGGTGGGCCAGCCGCTGGCGCTGTTTGCCAGCCATCGGCTTTGGCAGCCGATGGGCGCCCAGCATGACGCGAGCTGGAGCCTGGACAGCCAGGCCGGTGGCGTGGTGCGCGGCTTTTGCTGCCTGAACGCGCGGGCGGTGGACTACCTGCGCTTTGGCCAGATGGTGCTGGCCGAGGGCCAGTGGAACGGCCAGACCATCGTCAGCGCGCAATGGCTGCGCGACAGTACTGCCGCCCAGACCGGCCGGCCCGGCAACAGCGAGGCTGCGCAGCGCAACATCGAGCGTTTTGGCACATCGCAGGCCGCTTTTTACGGCTGGCAGTGGCGCCGCCGGCCGCTGCCCGGCAGCGTGCCGCTGCAGCCCGGCGGCATCGTCTACGCCCAGGGCCTGTACGGCCAGATCCTGCTGATCGACCCCAGCACACAGACCGTGGTGCTGCGCCTGGGCCAGCGCACCGGGCCCCGCCATTGGCCAAGCTGGATGGAAGCCTTGCTGCGCTTGAACCCGTCGCCGCGAGACAATCGCTGAATGAACGACATGCCCCGCCCGGCCGCGCTGCTGCTCAACATCGCGCATGCGCTGGACCACTTGTTCCTGCTGATCTTTGCCACCGCGGTGGCGGCCATCGCGGCTGACTTTGGCTTTGCGCGCTGGGAGGACTTGATGCCCTACAGCGTGGGTGCGTTTGTGATGTTTGGCCTGGGCTCGCTGCCGGCCGGCAAGCTGGGCGATAGCTGGGGCAGGCGGCCGATGATGCTGGTGTTTTTCTTTGGCCTGGGCGCCTCGGCCTTGCTGGCCTCGATCACCCAAACCGTGTGGCAACTCGCGGCGGCGCTGACCTTGCTGGGCAGCTTCACCGCCATCTACCACCCAGTGGGCATCCCGATGCTGGTGCAAGGGGCCAAACGGCCCGGCGCCACGATCGGCGTCAACGGCTTGTCGGGCAACCTGGGCATTGCGGCGGCGGCGCTGGTCACCGGGTTTCTGGTGCAAGCCATCGGCTGGCGCGCCGCGTTTGCGGTGCCGGGCCTGGTGTGCATCGTGCTGGGTTTTGTCTTTGCGCGGGTGGTGCCGGCCGAAACTGAGCCACCGTCGCGCCGCAGCCGGCCGGCGGCTGTGCAACTCAGCCGCAGCGAGCTGACCCGGGTGCTGCTGGTGATGACGGTGGCGTCGGCCACCGCCGGGCTGCTGTTCAACCTCACCACCAATGGCAACGGCCAATTGTTGGCGGAGCGGTTCAGCGGCGTCGTCAACGACCCGGCCACCTTGGGCCTGCTGCTGGCGGCGGTGTACGCGGTGGCCAGCCTGGCCCAGGTGGTGGTGGGGCGCTTGCTGGACCGGGTGCCGCTCAAGCGTCTGCAATTGGCCATCGTGCTGGCGCAGGCGCCGCTGCTGGCGCTGGCGTCCCAGGCGCAAGGCTGGTGGCTGTACGCCGCGCTGCTGGGCGTGATGATTTTGATCTTTGGCGCGATCCCGTTCACCGATGCGGTGATCGTGCGCTATGTGGACGACCGCATGCGCTCGCGCGTGGCCGGGCTGCGCTTGACGCTGTCGCTGGGCTTCTCGTCGCTGGCGGTGTGGGCGCTGGGGCCGGTGGTCAAGGCCAGTGGCTTTGGCGTGTTGCTGATGGCGATGGCCGGCATTGCGCTGTGCACTGCAGCGGCCTTGCTGGCGCTGCCCGGGGAGCGGCTGGCCCGCTCGGCTTGACCGGCCGCGCAGCCCGCGCCTCAAGCGCCGGCCAGCACCCGCCGGTACTGCATGGCCTCGGCCAGGTGCACCACGCTGATCGCATCGGCGCCGGCCAGATCGGCAATCGTGCGCGCCACCTTCAAGGCCCGGTGCAGGCTGCGGCCGGTCCAGCCCAGCCGGGCAGCGGCCGTTTGCAGAAAGCGTGCGGCAGCAGCATCCAACGCGCAGACAGCATCGAGCTGCGCGGCAGCCAGGCTGGCATTGGGCCCACCCTGGCGCGCCAGTTGCCGGGCATGGGCAAGTGCCACACGCTGGGCCACCGCGGCGCTGCTGTCACCCTGCGGCTGGGCCAGCATCGCGTCGGGCGCCACGGCGGCCACTTCCACTTGCAGGTCGATGCGGTCGATCAGCGGACCCGACAGCTTGCCCTGGTAGCGCGAAACCTGGTCGGGCGTGCAGCGGCAGGACCGGCCACTGACCAAAGCGCCCAGCCAGCCACAAGGGCAGGGGTTCATCGCCGCCACCAGTTGAAACCCGGCCGGAAACAGCGACGAGCGAGCGGCACGGGCGATCGTGATTTGCCGCGTCTCCAGCGGCTCGCGCAGCGCCTCCAGCGCGGCGCGGGGAAACTCAGGCAACTCATCGAGAAACAGCACACCACCGTGGGCCAGCGAGATTTCACCCGGCCTTGGGGGTGATCCACCGCCCACCAGCGCCACCGCACTGGCGGAATGGTGAGGTGATCTGACCGGTCGCTGGCGCCAGCGGGCAGCATCAAAACCACCTGGCGTCAGGCCTTGCAATGCCGCGCTGGCCAGCGCCTCGTCGTCGTCCATCGGTGGCAGCAGGCCAGGCAGGCGCTGGGCCAGCATCGATTTGCCGCTGCCGGGCGGGCCCACCATCAGCAAGCTGTGGCGGCCGGCCGCTGCCACCTCCAATGCCCGTTTGGCAGCAGCCTGGCCCCGCACATCGCGCAAATCGGTGCTGGCCGCGGCGGGCATCGCGGGTGGTGGTCCAGTGATGGGCAGCGGCTGGGCCGCGTCGCCGGGCAACATCGCCCGGGTCACGTCCAGCAAATGGCCGGCGCCGCACACCCGCACGCCGGTGGCGCGGGCGGCCTCGGCGGCGCTGGCCTCGGGCAGCACCAGCGTGCGCTGGCTGCCGCTGCGCTGCAGCGCCAGGGCCAGTGCCAGCGCACCGCGCACCGGCCGCAACTCGCCGGCAAGCGACAACTCACCGGCAAACTCGCACAAAGCCAGCTTGGTGGCATCCAGCTCACCGGCGGCGGCCAGGATGCCCAACGCAATCGGCAGGTCAAACCGGCCCGTTTCCTTGGGCAAGTCGGCCGGCGCCAGGTTGACGGTGATGCGCTTGTTGTGCGGAAACGCAAAACCCGAGTTCAGCAGCGCGGCACGCACCCGCTCGCGCGACTCTTTGACCTCGGTATCGGCCAGCCCCACCAAGGTGAAACTGGGCAGGCCGTTGGCCAGGTGCACCTCCACCTGCACCTCGGGGGCTGCCAGGCCATCGAGCGCCCGGCTGGTGATCACGGCCAGCGACATGCTTTTTTTGCCTCCCGGTGACCGCATCGGGGCGCGGCCTGGACCCGCGTGGATTGTGCCGTCGTGCGTGGGCACGGTTGCGGTGCAGGCTCGCGACCCAAGGAACAGCACCAATCCAGGGCGTTCAGACCAAATTCACCGACAAGGTGCGTCTATCGGCCGCTGATCGGGTCTGGATTGCCCTGTATTGGGGCGAAACGCCAGGCGCGCAGCACGCGCTGGTGCGTGGCACAGAAGCTGCAGTACCGATGGCTGATAAGCATTCCCCATACAACTGTCACAACTGTTCGGAGCCAGACCATGAAATTGACGTTCGCCGCCCTGTCCGCCATCCCCGCGCTGTTGGCGGTCACCGCTTTCCCCACCGCCGTTTTTGCCGAGGACGCACCCTCGGTCTCGTACAACGTTGGCGTGGTCACCGATTACCGCTACCGCGGCATTTCGCAAAGCAAGCTCAAGCCCGCGCTGCAGGGCGCCATCGACTACAGCAACCCGAACGGCCTGTACCTGGGCACCTGGGCCTCCACGATCACCTGGATCAAGGACGCCGGCAAGATCAACGCCGTGGATACCGGCAGCACCAATGTCGAGATCGACCTGTACGGCGGCTACAAGGGCGAGATCAGCAAGGTCCTGGCCTACGACGTGGGCGGCCTGTACTACTGGTACCCCAGCAACAAGACGGCCAGCATAGGCGGTGGCTCCAATGCCAACACCTTCGAGATCTACGGTGCGCTGACCTACGGCATGTTCACCGCCAAGTACTCGCATGCGCTGACCAACCTGTTTGGCGCCGGCGGCAGCGGTGGTGCGGCCGACACCAAGGGCAGCGGCTACCTGGACCTGAGCGCCGCGATCGAGCTGAGCAAGGGCCTGACCCTGACGCCGCACATTGGCCGCCAGGAGCTGCGCCACTACAGCGCGGTGTCTTACAACGATTACTCGGTGACCGTGGCCTATGAGCTGGGCAACGGCGTCTCGGTCAGTGCTGGGCTGGTGGGCACCGATGCCGACAAAACCCTGTTTGTCACGCCTGACAACAAGTTCACCGGCAAGAACGCCATCGTGCTTGGCGCCAAGTTCAGCTTCTGATCTGCCCACCCAACGGAGACTGCCATGAAGATGGTGACTGCCATCGTCAAGCCCTTCAAGCTTGATGAAGTTCGTGAAGCCCTCAGCGCCATTGGCGTGCAGGGCATCACGGTGACCGAGGTCAAGGGCTTTGGCCGCCAGAAGGGCCACACCGAGCTGTACCGGGGTGCGGAATACGTGGTTGATTTCTTGCCCAAGGTCAAGATCGAAGCGGCGGTGGACGACGCCGTGGTGGACCGGGTGATCGAGGCGATCGAGGCCTCGGCCCGCACCGGCAAGATCGGCGACGGCAAGATTTTCGTCTCCAACCTGGAGCAGGTGGTGCGCATCCGCACCGGCGAGACCGGCAAGGACGCGCTCTGACTTCGGTCACGAGCAACGCCCGATCGCCCCACAACGCGCCCCATAAAAAAGCACGCACGAAAGACACAACCATGAGCAAGCTCATCGCTTCCCTCGTCCTGGGCCTCGCGGCCCTGGGCTTTGCGGGTGGCTCGATGGCGCAGGATGCCGCGGCATCGGCGCCTGCCGTCACCGCGTCGGCACCTGATGCCGCCGCAGCGCCCGCCACCGCGTCCGCATCGGCTGCTGCTGCAGCGGCGCCCGCCGCGGCAGCGTCCACCCCGGTGGCCAACAAGGGCGACAACGCCTGGATGCTGGTCTCCACCCTGCTGGTCATCATGATGACCATCCCCGGTCTGGCGCTGTTCTACGGCGGCCTGGTGCGCAGCAAGAACA
>JANOBL010001054.1:0-4912 GCA_031411635.1 Betaproteobacteria bacterium | reverse complement strand
GTTCAACGGCTACCCCAGCAACGACCTGGTGCTGGCGGTGAACCCCACCACCGGCGCGGTGATTGCCAGCCTGACGCTGGACGCCAACTACGACCTGACCGGGGCCACCTTCAACCCGGGCAACGGCCATATCTACCTGACCGAGAACAACGGGCCGGGCAACCGCATCATCGAGATCAATGCGGTCACCGGCGCGCAGGTGGCCGTCATCACTGCGCCGTTCAACATCCAGAGCTGGTCGGGCCTGGCGGTTGACCCGGCAACCGGCCACCTGTGGCTGGGCTCGTACAACGGCGGGGCGCGGGTGGTGGAGTACCGCATCGACGGCACCGGTGTGCTGACCGAGCTGCGCCGGCTGGATACGAGCAGCCAGAACCTGAACAACGCCGAGATTTCGGGCCTGAGCTTTGCGCCGGACGGCTCGCTGTGGGTGTCCTCCACCCAGGGTGAGCTGTACCGGCTGATCGTCTGAGGCAGGGCGGGGCCCCCGTGACCCGGGGGCCCGGTAAGCCGCCATATCCGGGCCCGGTGGCCTACCATCTTTGCAAGCATCCAGCGAATTTGAGGAACTGAAATGATGTCTACATTGCAAGCCAAAACCGATGTGCAAAAGCCACTGTCTCTGCTGCGGGCAGCCGCGCTGGGCCTGTCGATGATGGCGGCAACAGCAGCCTGGGCCGCACCAGCCGTGATCTTCGTGGCCACCGACCTGGCCGACACCACGGTGGGCCAGGATCTCTGGCGCTACGACTACACGCTGAGCGGCTCGGTGGACGCTTTTGGCTCGGTGAACCTGCTGTTTGGCCATGCCAGCTACGCCGATCTGCTGTCCCAGACCACCGATGCAACACTGAGCCTGCTCGACACCCAGCCCGATGCCGGCCTGCTGGCCGATGGCGTCGTTTTTGTCACGCCCACCAATGGCTTGTTGGCGGGCGACACGACGGCCTTGTCGGTGCAGTTTGTCTGGTTGGGCCAGGGCGCACCGGGCAGCCAGCCGTTTGAAGTGGTGGACGGCAACGGTAGCCCCGCCGGGTCGGGCCGGTCGGCGGCGCCGGCCGTCAACGGTGTGCCCGAGCCCTCGGCCTTGGCCTTGGCGTTGACGGCCTTGCTGGCTTTGAGGGCCCTGCGGCGCGGCGGCGCACGCGCCTGACATAGTCGGCCGCGCTGGCGCTGGTCTGAACCCGGGCGCGCCGCTGCGCGGTGGCCGCCTGATCATCGACTACGATCACGGCGCAAGGCCCTGTCCTGGGAGATGACATTGACATTGAATAACAAGCTGCTGGCGGTGCCGTGCCTGGCCCGGCCGTCCCTGGTGTTTGGCTTGGTGTCTGGCTTGGTATTGGCGGGGCTGTTGTCGGCCTGCGGCGGGGGCGGTGGCGCCAGCACACCCAACCAGGCCCCGGTGGCGGCCGCCAGGCTGGTTGGTGAGGCGGTTTTGAACGCCACCACGCAGTTGGACAGCAGCGCCAGCAGCGATGCCGATGGCAGCATTGCCAGCCGAAGCTGGGCTTACGGCGACGGCCAGACCGGCAGCGCCGACAGCCATGTTTATGCCGCCACCGGCAACTACACCGCCACGCTGACTGTCACCGACAACAGCGGCGCCAGCGCCAGCACCACGCTGCCGGTGACGGTGGCCAAGTGCAGCGCCGCCGGCACGCAAGCCGCCAGGCTCAGCCCGCTGACCACGCTGTGCATGCAGACCAGCCGCGGCGAGATGGTGCTGGAGCTGTACACGGTGCAGGCGCCGGTGACCACCGCCAATTTTTTGCGCTATGTGGACGAGGGTTTTTACAGCGGCCTGCTGTTCCACCGTGTGCTGGCCAATTTTGTGATCCAGAGTGGGGGTTATCTGCCGGGCCCGGTGGCCAAGGCCGCCACCCATGCGGCGATCACGCTGGAGAGCAACAACACGCTGAAAAACTGGCAGTACACGCTGGCGATGGCGCGTACCAACGTGGCCAACTCGGCCACCAGCCAGTTTTTCGTCAACCTGCTGGACAACCACTCGCTGGACTACGACCCGGCCGTGGCCGGTGCCAATGGTTATGCGGTGTTTGGCCAGGTGATCTCGGGCACGGCGGTGGTGGATGCGATTGGCGGCGTGGCCACGGCGACGGCAGGCGGCCTGGCGGATGTGCCGGTGCAGGATGTGCTGATCCGGTCCATCGTCCGGATGCCATGACGCTGTGGCCATGACGCTGTGGCCATGACCACCCGCCGCGCCCGGCCTGTAGCGCCGGCTGCGCGGCTGGGGCTGGTGGCGATGTCCATGCTGCTGGCATCGGCCTGTGCCCAGGCCCAGGTCCTGCCCGATCTGCTGCGCAGCGCGCTGGGCACCGACCCGGCCGTTACCAGTGCACAGGCCCAGGTGCGCGCGGCCGAGCAGCGGCTGGTGCAGGCACGCGCCAGTTTTGGCCCCAGCGCAGCGCTGGCGCTGAGCAAAAACGAAACCCGCTACAACGAAGCACCGGCCTTTGAGCTGCGCCGCTTTGCCAGCCAGCAGGCCACCCTGCAAGTCACCCAGCCGCTGCTGCGCACCGCCTTGCTGCCGGCGCTGGCGGCCGCGCAGGCGCAGCTTGAGCAGGCCCAGGCCTTGCTGGACCAGGCGCGCACGGAAGCCACGGTGCGCCTGGTGGAAGCGGCGCTGGATGTGCTGAAGGCGCGGGACGGCGTGGCGCTGGTCGGCAGCCAGCAGATTGCCGCCGAGGAGCAGCTTGCCGCAGCGCGGCGCAAGTTCACCGTGGGCAATGCATCGATCGTCGATGTGCGCGAGGCTGAAGGCCGGATCGACACCGTGGCGGCGCAGGCCATTGCCGCGCAGGCCGAGCTGGACCTGAAGCAGCAGTTGCTCGCCGAGCTGACCGGCCGCAACGCGCCCGAGCTGATGGACCGTGCGCTGGCCGGGGACCAGATGCCGGTGCTCAAGGCCGCCGATGTGCTGGTGTGGATTGCCGACGCCCAATTGAACAGCCCGCAATTGCGCCAGGCACAGCAAGGCCTGCTGGCGGCCGAGGCCGAGGTGCGCAAGGCCTGGCAAGGCCATGCACCGACCGCCGATCTGACCTACAACTACACGATGAGCTCGGACACCGGCACTGTCACCAGCCTGTTTCCACGCCGTGGCGACAGCTCGCAGGTGGGCGTCAGCGTCAACATTCCGCTGTTCGCCAGCGGCGCCACCCAGGCCAGGGTGCGCGAGACCCAGGCCTTGCGCGACAAGGCGCAAAGCGATGTGGACGCCGCGCGGCGCAGCGTGCAGGTGGGCGTGCGGCAGAGTTTTTCGGCCGCGCTGTCGTCGGCCGGCCTGGCGCGTGGGCTGGAGACGGCCACCCGCTCGCTGGACCTGGCTTTCCAGGCCAACCGGCGTGGTTACGAGGTGGGCATGAAGGTCAATGCCGATGTGCTGGATGCGCAGTCCAGGCTGTTTGAGTCGCGGCGCGATTTGTCCCGGGCGCGCTACGACGCCTGGCTGGGCCTTCTGAAGTTGAAAGCCTTTGCCGGGCAGTTGGCGGCGGCCGATGTGGATCAGCTTGATGCCTTGCTGGTGCTGGCACCGTTGCTGCCGATGCGGGGCCGGGGTTTACAGCAGGGCACACAACAGGGCACCCCCCGATGAGCGCCTTGCCGTCGATGCGCGACGACCCGGCAACGCTGGCCAGTGCCATGCCGGCGTTGTTGGCGCCGGCCACCGAGCCTGCGGCCGGCCTGGTGGATGCGCTGGAATCCTGGCGTGCCCGCCTGGCCGGCGCCGGTGTGGCCTGCCGCGCGGTGGCGCTGCACGGCGCCGATCCGCAATACCAGATCGATTTTCCGGCGTCCCTGCCCGAACTGGCGGCGCAGTGGTTGGCGTTGCGAACCGGGGCCCAGCCGGGCGGCCAGACGCAGCTTGCCAAGGCCGACGGCCAGCCGGGCGCCGACCTGCTGCTGGTCAGCCCGCTGCAGTTGCCGGATGGGCAAACCGGCGCGGTGGGCGTGGCGCTGGCGCCGCCGCACAACGACCGCATGGTTCAGCTTGTGCTGTTGGCGCTGGGCTGGCTGCAACTGGCGCTGGCTGCGCCGCGCCTGGCACGCAGCCAGCGCGCCGCCCGCTTGCTGGACTTGCTGGGCCATGTGGCATCACAAGCCCAGGCCCGCGCCGCCGCGCAGGAATGGATCAACCGCAGCGCCGCCTGGGCGCGCGATGAAGCGCCCAACCCAGGCCTGCCGTTCAACCTGCTGCTGTTTGAAGTGCGTGGCCAGCAGCCTCATTGGTGGGTGGCGGCCGATACCGCGTGGGCCGAGAAGGCGTCGCCGGCCATCCAGGCCGCCGCCGAAGTGGCCAGCCAGGCGGTGATCGAACAGCAGGAGTTGCGGCAGGCCCATGCCTGGGCCACGCCGGTGCTGGCCGATGGTGAGGTGGTGCTGGTGCTGGTAGCCTGGGTAGAAGCACCCGGCGCGGCCGGGCTGCCCGAACCGATGGCCGATGTGCTGCGCACCAGCCTGGGCCTGGCCGAGCCCTTGTTGCGGCGCTGGCAGCAGGCCGAGCGACCACTCTGGCGCCAGCACACCGCCCAGCTTGGTGCTGCCTGGCGCAAGCTGTGGGGCCCCGGCCACCTGGCCTGGAAGGCCGCTGCCGCTGGCACGGTGGCAACGTTGCTGCTGTTGTTGGTGCTGCCGGTGCCGGATCGGGTTACCGCCAGCGTGGTGATCGAAGGCCGGCTGCGCCAGGTGGTGACCGCGCCGTTTGACGGCTTCATCGGCCAGGTGCTGGTGCGGCCCGGCCAGCGTGTGTTGCGTGGCCAGTTGCTGGCCCAGCTTGACGACCGCGATTTGAAGCTTGAACAAGCGCGCTACCGCAGCGAGCGTGAGCAGGCCGCCGGCCGCCTGCGCCAGGCGATGGCCGAGCGCGAAGCGGCGGCGATGGCAC
>JANOBL010001053.1:0-2060 GCA_031411635.1 Betaproteobacteria bacterium | reverse complement strand
CCAGGTTCAAGACCCCGCCGCTGACCACCAGCGTGCTGGCATTGGCCAGCCGCTCGGCCGCGCCCAGCGCCAGCGTGCCACCGGCCACGATGGTCAGGCCGGTATATGTGTTGGCACTGTTGAGCGTGACGGTGTCGCCGGTGCTCTTGGTGGCGCCTGCGGTGCCGCCCAGGATCGCACTGACCGTGCCGTTGCGCAGGTCAAACGCCGCAGTGCTGCTCAGCACCCCGCTGCTGCCGCTGAGGATGCCACCGCCCTCCAGGCTGAGCGAGGCCACGGTGGTGCTGCGGCTGCCCACATCCAGCGTGGCGCCGTTGACCGTGACCGCACTGGCCGCAGGGATGGCGTTGTCGGCGCCCAGCGCCAGCGTGCCGGCGCTGATCGCAGTGGTGCCGGTGTAGCTGCTGGCACCGCTCAAGGTGACGCTGCCGCCGGTGCTCTTGTTCAAGCCCACTGCGCCTGCCAGCGCGGCACCCACGCTGCCGGCCTGCAGGTCAAACGCCGCGGTACTGGTCAGAGCGCCGTTGTTGATCGCGCCGCCGGTGAGTTGCACGCCGGCTACGGTGTTGTTGAAACCACCCAGGTTGAACTCGCCGCCGCTGACCACCAGCGTGCTGGCCGTGGCCAAACGATTGTTGGCGCCCAGCGCCAGGCTGCCGGCGCTGACCGTGGTGGCGCCGGTGTAGGTGTTGGCACCGCCCAGCGTGAAGCTGCCGAGGCCCGTCTTGGCCAGCCCGGCATTGCCGGCCAGGATGGCGTTGGCCGTGCCGGCTTGCATGTCAAACGCCGATGTGCTGGTCAAAGTGCCGTTGCTGATCAGGCCGCCGGTCTGCTGCACGCTGTTGACGGTTTCGCCAAAGCCACCCAGGTCCAGCGTGCCACCGCTGACCACCAGCGCGCCCGCATTCAGCAACCGCTCTGCCGCGCCCAGCGCCAGCGTGCCGGCCGCCACCGAGGTGCTGCCGGTGTAGCTGTTGTTACCGCTCAAAGTGAGCGTACTGCCGGTGGTTTTGTTCAAGCCCACCGCACCCGCCAGCGCCGCGCCCACCGCGCCGGCCTGCATGTCGAAGTTGGTGGTGCTGGTCAAGGTGCCGTTGTTGATGGCCCCGCCGGTCAGCTGCACACCGGCCACGGTGTTGCTGAAGCCGCCCAAATCAAAAATGCCACCGCTGACCACCAGCGTGCTGGTGGCGGCCAGGCGATCGGCCGCGCCCAGCGCCAGCGTGCCGGCGCCGACCGTGGTGGCACCGGTGTAGCTGTTGCTGCCACCCAGCGTGGCCGTGCCGCCACCGGTCTTGTTGAGCCCGGCGCTGCCCGCCAGCACGGCGCTGGCGCTGGTACTGCCGGCCTGCAGGTCAAACGCCGCCGTGCTGGTCAGCGTGCCGTTGCTGATCACGCCGCCGGTCAACTGCAGGCTGGCCACCGTCTCGGTAAACCCGCCCAGGTTCAAGGTGCCGCCACTGACCAGCAGCCCCGCCGTGTCGGCCAGCCGGTCAGCCGCACCCAGGATCAGGCTGCCAGCGGCCACCTCGGTGATGCCGGTGTTGTTGTTGGCGCCACCCAGCGTCAGCGTGCCCGCGCCCACCTTTTTCAAGCCAAACGCACCACCGCCCAGCGCGTTGCTGAGCAGCAAATCACCGGCGCCACCGATGTTGACGCTGCTGGTCAACGTGATCGGCCCACCCGCCACCGCGCCAGCGCCGGTGCCCACCAGCGCACCCCCGTCCAAAACGCCGGTGCCGGCCAGGCTCAGGGGCTCGCTGGTGATGTTGACGCCGCCGCTGATCTCCAGCGTTGCACCGCTGGCCACCACGGTGCCGGTGCCGGCCGTGCCAAGCGCCAATGCATTGGCCGCCACCAGCGTGCCGCCATCGATCTGAGTGCTGCCGGTGTAGCTGTTGGCACCGCTGAGCGTGACGGTGCCCGCTGTGGTCTTGGTCACGCCCACCGCGCCGTCCAGGTTCGCGCTGGCGCTGCCGGCTTGCAGATCGAACGCCGCCGCGCTGATCAAGACGCCGTTGCTGATCAACCCACCGGTCAACTGCACGCTGGCCACCGTC
>JANOBL010001052.1:0-1774 GCA_031411635.1 Betaproteobacteria bacterium | reverse complement strand
GGTGCAGGACAGCCCCGTCGTGCGCGCCGCCTATCTGGGCACGGAGCACTAGATGAGTCCCCCCCGAAGCGCCTTCGGCGCTCCCCCCAGGGGGCGCCGCCAGCGGCCCGGCGAAGCCGGTTCCGCGGCGTCTGTTTGGTGGCGTCGGGCCGGCCGGGCTTTGTATAGTCCGGCCCTGCCCCCAGGAGACCGCAATGGACATGAAGACTTCCCCGCTTGCCTTGCTCAACGATGCCGGTTTGCTGAAAACCGATGCGCTGATCGGCGGTGAATGGGTGGCCGGCGGTGGCCGCTTTGACGTGATCGATCCCGCCACCGGCGCCAAGCTGGCCGATGTGGCCAATCTGGGCCCGGTGGACTGCCACAACGCCATCGTGGCGGCCGACAGGGCCTGGGGCCCGTGGCGCAACAAGACCGCCAAGGAGCGCAGCGCAATCCTGATGAAGTGGTTTGCACTGCTCAACCAGCATGCCGACGACCTGGCCCGCATCATGACCGCCGAGCAAGGCAAACCGCTGGCCGAGGCGCGTGGCGAGGTGGTCTACGGCGCCAGCTTCATCGAGTGGTTTGCCGAAGAAGCCAAGCGGGTCTACGGCGAGACCATCCCCACCACCGACAACAACAAGCGCTACATCGTCATCAAACAACCGATTGGGGTTTGTGCGGCGATCACGCCGTGGAATTTTCCAATCGCGATGATCACCCGCAAGGTGGCCCCGGCCCTGGCCGCCGGCTGCACGGTGGTGATCAAGCCGGCCGAGGCCACGCCGCTGTCGGCGCTGGCGGTGGCCGAGCTGGCGCAGCGCGCCGGCATGCCGGCCGGGGTGCTGAACGTGTTGACGGCGGATGCGGCGCAGTCGGTGGAGATCGGCAACGTGTTGTGCTCCAGCGATGTGGTGCGGCACCTGTCGTTCACCGGCTCCACCGAGGTGGGCCGCATCCTGGCCCGGCAATGTGCGCCCACGGTCAAGAAGCTGGGCCTGGAGCTGGGTGGCAACGCGCCGTTCATCGTGTTTGACGATGCCGACATCGACTCAGCCATCGACGGCGCGATGGCCAGCAAATACCGCAACGCCGGCCAGACCTGCGTCTGCACCAACCGGTTTTATGTGCAGGCCGGCGTCTACGACCAGTTTGTTGACAAGCTGGCGGCCCGGGCCCGCGGCATCAGGGTGGGCAACGGCTTTGAAGCCGGTGTGGGCCAGGGCCCGATGATCGACGACCAGGCCATCGCCAAAGTGTTAGCCCATGTGGCCGATGCGCTGGCCAAAGGCGCGCGGCTGGTGGCCGGTGGTGAGCGCATCGCCAGCCTGGGCGCACGGTTCTACACGCCCACGGTGCTGGCCGATGTGACGCCCGAAATGCTGTGCTGCAAAGAAGAAACCTTTGGTCCGGTGGCGCCGGTGCTGCGTTTTGACACCGAGGCCGAAGCCATCGCGCTGGCCAACGACACCGAGTTTGGCCTGGCCAGCTACTTCTATAGCCGCGACATCGGCCGCATCTTCCGGGTAGGCGAAGCGCTGGAATACGGCATGGTGGGCATCAACACCGGGCTGATCTCCACCGCCGAAGTGCCGTTTGGCGGGGTCAAACAATCCGGCCTGGGGCGCGAGGGATCACACCACGGCATCGAGGATTACGTCGAGACCAAGTACCTGTGCCTGGGGGACATTTTGAAGTGATCGGTGAGCCCTCCCCCAGGGCAGGGGGATGAGCCCGGACGTGCAACAGGCCCTGCGGCCTGCTGCACGCCTGGCGAATCTGAGCCGCTTGC
>JANOBL010001051.1:0-1844 GCA_031411635.1 Betaproteobacteria bacterium | reverse complement strand
GCCACCAGCCCATTGCTGAGTGTGCGATGGGCCTCCAGGTAGCGGTCCAGCCCGGCATTGCGAAGCACATCACCGGCACTGGCGGCCGGCGCCCGGGTGGCCGGGCCGGCCAGCGCCATCTGCCCACCATCGGCCGGGTTGACCACCACCACCCGCGTCAGCACCAACAAACCCGCCACCGCGACAAAACCTGCCGCCACAGCCACCGGGGCCAGCAACCAGCCTGGCAGGCGCGCACGTTTGGGCACGGGCATCAACGCCTGCGGCGCCAGCGGCACCGGCTCCTGCGCCAAACGGCCACGCAGCGCTTGCAAAAACGCCTCGTCGCGGGCCGGTGGGCAGGCCAGCTCATCGGAGCGCAACACATCGCCAATCAGGTGGTAGGCATGCCAGGCCGCACGCGACCCGGCATCGGCGCGCCAGGCGCCGCAAGTGTCGGCGGCCGCAGCGGGCGGCAGATCACCGTCCATCAGCGAAGACAGTGCGCGCCGTGTCGCGCCTGCAGGATCAGACTCATTCACCAGGGTGTTCATGGGGTTCCAATCGATGGGCCGGACCCGGCCTACCAGCGTTCACCATCGCGCGTGTCAAGCAGCGGCCGCAGGCGCAATGCAATCGCTTCACGCGCCCGGAAGATACGCGAGCGCACCGTGCCGATCGGGCAATTCATCATCTCGGCGATTTCTTCGTAGCTCAAGCCTTCGATCTCCCGCAGGGTGATGGCCTGCCGCAAGTCAGCGGACAAGGCCTCGATCGCGGCGTTGACCGTCTGCGCAATCTCCTTGCTGGCCAGCAGGGACTCGGGCGTGGCGCCGTCGGTTAGTTCGCGCCCACCACGGTAAGTTTCATCATCTTCATCATTTGCACCGGCCAGCGTGGACTCCGAAACCAAGGGATCGCGCTTCAGATCCACCAGCGCTTTTTTGGCGGTGTTGACCGCGATGCGGTAAAGCCAGGTGTAGAACGCGCTGTCACCCCGAAACTGCGGCATCGCGCGGTAGGCGCGGATGAAACTCTCTTGCGCGATGTCCTGCACCAGGTCCACATCGCGCACCATGCGGCCGATCAGCCGCTCGATGCGGCGTTGGTACTTGATCACCAGCATCTCAAAAGCCCGGGTGTCGCCGCGCTGGGCCCGCTGGACCAGCAGCACATCGCTGTCGTCGGCGCTCATATGACCGGTCTCATGCAACCGGTCTCATGCCGGCATGCGCCCGCAGCGCCACCCGCAAGCCATGCCAGGCCGTGCCGGCCACGCTGGCCCGCGCCACTTGCCAGCGCTGCTGGCCATTGGCCAATTGCAGGCGCAGCAGCAACCAGGCGCCCAGGTCCAGCGCCAGTTCCACTTGCAGCAGCGGCGTCTCGGCCGGCCCGGGCAACCCGCCGGGCGCCGACCGGAGTGCCAAGGTCCAACGCTGGCCATCCCATTGCAGGTGATCGCCATCCGCTGGCAGCGCCCGCCTGGCCCACCAGGCGCCACCGCCGCCGGCCAGCAGCGCCAGCGCCAAACCGGCCAACAAGCCCGGCAGCGACCAAGCCAGCCCGGCATGGCCGGCGCCCCAGGCCATCAAGCCGATGGCCGTGATGGCGTACAACAGCGCTATCAGCATGTGCTCAGGCCCGCCAGCCGCCAGCGGCGCCCTGACCGCCGGTGCAGCGCGCATGCAGGCTGACTAACAAGCCAACCCGAAGGCGCACTCACACCCGCCGCAAAACCAGCGTGCCGTTGGTGCCACCAAAGCCGAAGTTGTTTTTCACCGCCACATCGATCTTCATCTGGCGCGCGGTGTTGGCGCAGTAGTCCAGGTCACAGGCCGGGTCGGGGTTGACCAGGTTGATCGTTT
>JANOBL010001050.1:0-1563 GCA_031411635.1 Betaproteobacteria bacterium | reverse complement strand
GCACCGGCACCGCCATCGTTTCGATGCCCTCTTCCTGCAGCGCCATGCGCTCGTCGGGCGTGGCCTGGCCGCGTATGCCGCGCTGCGGCGTTTCACCGTAGTGGATGCGCCGTGCTTCTTCAGCGAAACGCGGGCCCACGTCTTCGGTGTTGGCCACCAGGTGGCGCACGGTGGCCAGCCAGGCGGCTTGCAGGTCGGACGGCGCAAGGGCTTGGGCCGCAGGCGTGCCCACCGCCTTGGCGCTGTCTGCGAGCGCTGCGCCCGCAGAGCCAGCCGCAGAACCCGCCGTTGCAGCGGCCGGCGCCGCGCGGGTTTCGCGTGCACCCGACAAGTTCAAACGCGGCGCCGAGGGCATGCGGGTGACGACCTTGTCGGCGCACATCGGGCACTCGATCAAACCGCGGCCGTTCTGCGACATGTAGTCTTCGTCGGAGCCGAACCAGCCCTCGAAGCCGTGGCCGTTGTGGCAGCGCAGATCCAGCACTTTCATCGTGCAGCCATCATAGGGCGGCGGCCTGCTCGGCGCTGAGCCAGGCCAAGGGCCGCAGCCCCGCTTGCGCCCGCGCCAACCACGCCAGGCCGATCTGCGTCTTCACGTCGGGCAGTTCGTCGCGGGCCGACAGCGCTTCCAGTTCAGCCGGCGTCATCAGCACCGTTTCGACGAATTCGCCGACGTCCAGTTGCGTGGCACCCGCCACCAGGCCGCGCGCGAACCACAGCCAGATGCTTTCGCTGGAATAGGCGGCAGCGTTGTGGATCTCGCCGCCGTAGGCCCATTCCGCTGCGGTGTAGCCGGTTTCTTCCAGCAGTTCGCGCATCGCGCAGGCGATGGTCTTTTCGCCAGCCTCGAGCTTGCCGGCCGGCCATTCCAGCAGCACTTTCTGCAGCGGGTAGCGGTACTGGCGCACCAGCACGCAGCGGCCGTCGTCGAGCAACGGAATGACCGCCACCGCGCCGCTGTGCTGGATGTATTCGCGCGTGGCGGCGCTGCCATCGGGCAAGCGCACCGTGTCCTTGCGGACTTCGAGGAAACCACCCGACACCAGCGTGGTGCTGCCGGTGCGGTGCTCGATCAGGTGGGCATCGTCACTCAAGCGATCTGTTCGCTGATCAATTGGCCAGAGCCTTGACGATGGCGTCGCGGCACATCGCCATCAGGCCGCCCGAGAAGGGGCCGAAGACGAAGACCGCGATACCGTTGACGGCCAGCAAGGCGCTGACGCCCGCACCGCGCACGATGGGCGCGGTTTGCACCGGCTCGTCGAACCACATCACCTTGACGACGCGCAGGTAGTAGAAGGCGCCGATCAAAGAGAACATCACCGCCACCACGGCCAGACTGATGTTGGCGCTGACGTTGGTGGTGACCAGGGCCTGGATGATGGCCAGCTTGGCGAAGAAGCCCACCATCGGCGGCAGGCCGGCCAGCGAGAACATGAAGACCGTCATCACGCCGGCCACCCAGGGCGCGCGGCGCGACAGGCCGGCCAGGTCGGCGATCTGTTCGCTCTCGAAACCCTGGCGCGACAAGAACATGATCAGGCCGAAAGTGCCCAGCGTGGT
>JANOBL010001049.1:0-5259 GCA_031411635.1 Betaproteobacteria bacterium | reverse complement strand
AATCGGTGCTGCCGTAGGCGCGGATGTCGTTGACCACATCGGACATCAGCCGCCCGGCCAAGGTAAGCACCGTGCTGCTGACCCGATCGTCCTGGTAACTCTTGCAGTACACCGAGTTGAACGGCGCCCTGCTGTTGACGCGGATCACGCCAATGCCGTCCTCCGGGCAGTCGTACCACTCGGTGCCGGTCCAGTACAGCCGGTTGCGCGCCTGTGATTGCAGCACGCCGGCCGTCACGGTCTTGCGTGTTTCATTGGCCAGAAAGTAGCCGTCGCTGTCCAGCACGCTGTTGTCGCCGTCAAAGCTGCGCAGGCTGTAGTTGTTGAGATCGGTGAAGCTGAAATTGCGCAGCACGGCAAACGGCCCACTCTCGGCAGGCTGCACCACATCGGCAGGTGCGGCAATGCCCAGTGCACCGCGCAGCGCCGACCAGGCGGTGTTGTTCAGCCGCTGGTCGTAGCGCAAACGCGGCAGATCTCGCACGCCGCGAAACACCGTGCCGGCATGCTCGGCCCAGAAGCGCTGCTGGGCCAGGCGCTGCACGATCTCGGCCGGAAACCCGCTGGCCACCCGCATCAGCCGGGCATCACCCTGGGTGCCGATGGCCAGCGTGCCGTCGCCGGTGGTGGTGCAGTTGATGGCCGCCGCGTCGGATTTGCGCACATCGCATTTGTAAAACCGCACCTTCAGCGCCGCCACATCAAAGCCGGCGCGGTAGCGTTTGTAGGCCTCCAGCGTGGCATCGGGCTGCTCGGCCAGCGGCAGGTCAAATACAAACACGGTGTTGGCGTTGGCCGGCACAACCGCCGCATCGGCCAGGTTGCCTGGCATGCCGCTGTACTGCTCCAGCGTGGTGGCCTGGCGGTAACGGCCGTCTGGCCAACGCACGGTGGGCTTGTTGGCCAGCTCAAGGCGGTCGGTGCCGCCGATGTCGGCACGGGTGCTGCGGATCGACAGCTTGGCGCCGGCCGGAAACACCGCGTCGGCCGGCAGCAGCTCGGGCTTGGGGCCCCAGTTGACCGGCAGGCCGTTCAAATCGGTGTGCGTGCCAACGCTGTCGGGCAAGGGGTAGGCGCGGACGCGCGCCACCACCTCGCGCAGCGTCTTGCCGGCGATGTCTTCATAGCTGGTCTTGCCGTCGTTCCTGGCGGCGGCACAGTAGGTGGACGACTGGTCGGCGGCGCCGGCGTTGGCCTTGACCTTGGTAATCACTTGCCATTGCAGCGCGCAGGTGGCCCAGTCGCTGCCAGTCCAGTAGGCCTGGTTGCGGTTGAACGGCACATCGGCGCCGGCCACCTGGGTCTTGCGCAACTCGTTGGCCACAAACTCGCCGCTGGTGTCGGTCTTGCTGCTGTCACCGGTGAACACGGTGTAGCTGTAGTTGCTGGCATCGGTGTAGGCAAAGCGGCGCAGGCTGACAAACGGCCCCGGTGCATCGGCAGTGCCAGCCGGCAGCGCCACCGCATCGGCCACGCTCTTGACGGTGGCCGCGCTCAAGTTCAACGCCGCATTGACCGCCACCACCACCTCGGTGGCCTTGGCCGCCGCCGTGGCGCCGCTGCTGGTGGCCAGCGTGGCGGCCAGCACGTCCAACTGCAAGGTGCTGGCCGCCTTGACCACCGCCGCGGTCTGCGCCGGCGTGGCGCCGCTGGCCACCGCCAGCTTGGTGGCCTCCACCACCACGGCGGTCAATGCACGCGCGGCCAATGCAGCATCGGCGTTGCCCCCGGCGGCTGTGAAGTCAGCCAGCGGCGAGACGCTCAAGCCCAGCGATGCCTGCACTTGCGCCACCGCATCGGCCACCGCATCGGCCACCGATTTGCCGCTGTCCTTGGCGATGTCCACCACGGCGGTGGTGAGCGCGCTGACAAACACCGTTTGTGCTCCACTGACGCCGGTTGCGGGGGATTTGAGCGTCAGCGCCGTGCCGATGGCCGCGCCGGTGTCTTTGTCGATCGCGCTGGCCGGCACCGTGGCAATCAGCGCATGGCGGCCCGATTCGGCCTCGGCCACGCTGAGGCTGTATTTGCCGTCGGCATCGGTGGCGCTGGACACCGGCTCGCCGGCATCGCAGGCCAGGTTGTCGTTCAGGTCGTAGCAGACCGTGGCGCCTTGCAGCGCACCATCGGCCACCACGCCGCTGATGTTCACCATCGTGGGTTCGTCATTGCCACCGCTGCATGCGGCGAGCATGGCGGCGGTGACCAGGGACAGCGGAAAGGCCGCTGTGCGAAGGGAATGGGTTCTCGGGTTCATGGGATCCTCCTGCGGTTGGACTCGGGTGGGCAAAGCAGCGGGCGGGCGTGAGTCAGCGCCGGGCGAGCTGAAGCGGTTGTTGGCGTTGCGCGATGTGCTCGGCCACCCGCTGCTGGCGGCAGCGCTCGCGTTGATCGCGGGTGGGCTGTTGCGCACAGGCGTTGACCATCGCCAGCAGTTCGGGCGTGGGTGCCAGCCACAGCACCGGCGACGCGCCGTGGAAGGTCATCAGCAAGGCGCTGGCGATGCTGGCGGTGACCGTCAGCGCAGCAGCCAGCGCTGCCAGGCGCTGGCGCAGGTTGAGCAGGCGGTGCGGGAAAGCGGGTGAAATCATGTCTTTGCTCCTTGACTGATCGAGCCGGCGCCAATGCAGCGGCCAACCCCTGGCGCCGCGGGGCTGGGGTGGTTTTTTTGGGATGGCCGGCCTGTCAGGCCGGTCAGATCCTTCAGGCCGGTCAGATCCTTCAGGCCAGTCAGGCCTGTTGCCAGCGCCCGTGACGCGCCGGGTCCAGCCCGGCCGACGCCATCGGCGGCAGCGCCCCCACCATTTGCAGCAGGTGGTTGACGCTGGTGGCCTGCGTCTTTTCACGCAGCGCCACGATGTGGGTGCGCACGGTACACAGCGCCACGCCGCTGGCCGCGGCAATCTGGCTGGGCGGCAGGCCTTTGCACAAGGCCGACAGCACAGCGCCCTCGGCCGCCGTCAGGCGGTGGGCCTGGCAGAAGAACTGCAGTGCCAGGCTGCTGGGTGGGCCCGGCGGCGTGACCACCAGCAGCGCGGTCAGATCGGGGCAACTGTCGTCCCCGGTCATCGGCACCACACCCACCGACAGGCCCAGCCCGCCGTGCCGCAGCACCAGCATGGCCCATTGCCGGCGGCTGGCGCCGCGCAGCGCGGCGTCCAGTTGCTGGCGGTGGCTGGCCAGCATGCACAAGCGCTGGCCGGTGATCACCAGCGGCGCGCCCAGGCTGCAAATCGCCCTGGCCGCCTGGTTGGCATGCAGCACCTGGGCCTGGGCGTCGACCAGCAGCAGGCCCAGGCTGAGGGCATCCAGCAGGTGGTGCAGCAGCGGGTTGACGGTGGGGGCATCAAGCCAGCCTTCCGTGGCACCAGGCAGCATCCGGGGTTGGCGCAGCAGGTTCAGCGGCAGGCTGGGGGTGATGTCGGCGAGGCTTGGGTACATGGTCTGCTCCTTGGGATTTCTGGATCGGCGGGTTGCAGTGATGCCCTGGCGAGGCCTTGAGTGGCAGTCTTTGGCGGGCCCGTCGATGGAGCCGATGATGGGTTGGCACGGCCGAGTGGGGTGCTACGTGCTCGGGTGGGATCTGGGGGCACCGCAGGGCGCACCCGGCTGGTCAGGCCTACCCGCTCAAGCAGGTGGGCCCACTTGCCACACGCCATCCGGCATGCCCGACGCGGCCCACAGCGCCACCGGGCAACTGAGCGCCAACAGCGCGGCCAGCACAAGGCGCTGGCGCGTGGCCGGCTTACCCGCGCCCACCCACCGCCGCTGCCGCCAACACCCTGGCAACCGCGCTGCGCTCATGCACATCCAGCCGCTCAAACACCTTCTTGACGTGGTAACCGGCGGTGTCTTTCTTGATGCCCATCTGCTGCGCAATCTCGCCATTGCTCAAGCCCTGGGCCACCAGCACCGCCACCTCGCGCTGCTGCGGTGCCAGGCCCAGCGCCGCGGCGCCCTGGGTCAGGCGCAATGGCTCGGCCACCAAGCGTGACAACAGCAGCGCCACCGCCTGCTCACCCTGGCCCGAGCTCATCGCATGGCGCCTGAACGCAAACTGGCCCCAGCTTGTGCGCACCGTGTGGATCGCGTTGGGCGCGCTCACCACCGCCGCCAACATCGCCGCGATAAATCGCGGCAAGGTTTCGCGCTCGGCCAGCGCGCTGCCCGGGGCGATGGCATTGCCATGCGCCAGCCGGATCAGCCGCGGCCAGTTGGCATCGGTGTAAATCTCGCGGCCCTGGCTGTCCAGCAGCGCCAGGCCTTCTTCCACCGCCTGGTCTTGCAGATCGCGCAGCACCGGTGGCGATGGCACGGCCAGGCCTTCGCCCAGGTAGTGCAGCACAGCGCCCAGGGCCAACTCGTCGTCGCGGCTGAAGGCTGGTGATTCGCTGCCACGGTACAGGCTCAACTGCCCCAGCACCTGGCCCTGGTGGCGCACGATGGCGTACAAAAAATGCTCGATGCCCAGCGCCACCAACACGTCGCGGTAGTAGGCGCTGTTGCGCTCGTCGGCCGACACACTGCGCCGGCTCAGCGGGCTGGGCTCGGCCACGCGCGCCAGGTACTGCTTGCGAAAGGTCTGGTTGCTGTGCTGGTCGTGGTAGCCGGCCATCGCGTTGGGCGCCAGCAGCCGCTCGGCATACAGGTTGGTGATGCCACCACGCTCGTCACAGAAAAAATAGCCGGCGTGGCTGGCCGGCACCAACTCGCGCAGCACCGGCAGCAATGACGGCAGCAGCAGCGGCGCAGGCAGCCCCAGGTGGCACAACTGCCGCAGCGTGACGCGGGCGGGGTTGGCTGTCATTGCGGCACACAACGCGGCATGGCCGCCAACGGGGCAGCGCCGCGCTGCGTGCCGCAGGCATCGGGGTCGACCATCGGCTGTTGACTCATCCGACCCTCTCCTCTTCGCTGTTGCGCGCCATCCAGAAGTACGACGCTGCCGGCCAAGCGCCATCGCCAGAGCCCGACGAGGCCAGCGTAGTGCATGGCTTGAGGATGTACCCTACCCGATCAGGTAGTGTCATGCGCCGACACCCCGCCCTCAGGCCTTGTGCGCAAACGTTCGATCTGCGCGCGTTCGCGCGCCAGTTCCCGCTGCAACTCTTCCTCGGTTGGCAGATGCAGCATGTACTTCGACGCAAACAGTTGCCGGCTTTCGGCCAACACCGAGTAGCGCGCCACCACCTCGTCCTTCTCGGCGCACAAAATAAGCCCAACGCTTGGGTTATCGCCTTCGGTGCGGCGCAGATCGTC
>JANOBL010001048.1:0-3379 GCA_031411635.1 Betaproteobacteria bacterium | reverse complement strand
CCTGGAGCCTGCCCTGCGCTGTCTCACGGACTTTGAAGCGCAGGCTGTTGGGCAGGCGGGCGTTGCGGTCCCAGGTCGATGTGCTGTGGTTAGTGATCGGGTAAGACAGCCAATGGCGAGCCAGCGGTTGTGGATGCGGCGGCCGGGTTTCGGGGAAGACAAACTGCGTGCGCAACTTGATCTTGATCTCGGCCAGTTGCCGCATCACGGCCGGCCAGTCAGCCAGTGGCCCGGTTTGCCAGACCAGCGGGCCAAGTTCATCGCTGCCGATGGCACGCGGCCAATCGGTGCCCAGTGCCAGGCGCCAGGGCATGCAGGCGGCGCTGTCCAGCGGCCCGTCGTTGGCGGGGGTGGTTGCGTCGGCCGGGGTGAGTGAGAACGAGCCCCAGCCATTCCGGCTGCGCCCCCCCAGCGTGCCGTAGTGCTGCATCAGCCACAGGGCGTGTTGCAGTTGACCGGCCTCGGCGCCATTGGGGAAGGCCAGGTGTAGCGAGGCCTGTTCCTTGGCTTGCAGCGCCGCCCTGGCTTTGAGTGCGGTCTGCCCATTGCTGAAATTGAGCGGGCCGTAGCCCAGGTAGAGCTGGGCGCCGACAGGCGCTTTGACTTCGGGATGCGCAAGCCGCTGCCGGTCCAGCCCCTGCCAGTCTGTTAGCTCGCCGTGGCGCCAATGGCCCAGGCGCACACGCACCTGGCTCCTGCGTGAATCGGCATCGCTGTCGTCAGCCGCCATGCCAAACAGCCGCCCTTCAGCATTGCGCAGCGCGCTGACCGACACCGCGCCGGGCTGCTGCGCTGCATACGCCACCCGCCACCACTGCCGCAGCAAGGCTTTGATCGGGGGCGTGCGCCACTGTCCGGCTTGGGTGGCGTTGCCCAGAAAGGCCGGGGTCGTGAATCGCAGGGTGTAGTGGCGTACCAGCATGTCGATTGCTCGCTTATTTTGTTGGTTAGCTGGTATCACGCAAAGCATACTGCCTCGGCCGGCAGCGCCAGCCGGTAGCGCATCGGCGCCCGGCCGGCCCCCACCACCAGATACGGCCCAGCAGCCGCTCCCAGGGCCTTGCGCAAAGCCTGGTTCAGCTTGGCCTTGCGCTCCAGAAACTGCCCCTTGTCCATGCCGTCGCGGTAGCGCGCGGCGCTGCGCCCATCGTCACCCAGCACACCACGCACGCGGCGGTATTCAGCCAGGTAGTCGGCTGCATGCCCGGCCAGCGGCACGCCGTCGCGCGGGCAGACCAAGCCTGGCAAACCCACCGCCGCACGGCGTGCAAACCAGGCCAGAAAAGCCAGATCAGCGGGTGCCAGGTTGATCTGTTGCCCGGCTGCCTCAAGCCGCTGTGCAGCCAGATTCAAAACCAGCCGGGGCGGCGCCAAACCACGCTGCGCCGCCGCCACTGCCTGCGCAAAACCGGTACTGCCCGCCAGCAAGGCCTGGGGCAAGCCGTGGCGCAGCCGCACAAACGGGATGTCGGCCAGCGTCACCTCGGCCTTGGCGCAATCGACCAGCGTGTTGTTCTGGGTCTTGATGATTCGTTCATAGGGTGTGGGGTAGAAGAAATCCCAGCTCGACTCGTACGGATCCGATACCAGCACATGCGACAGGCTGTCCCCGTCGCGGCCCCACAGGCTGAGCGCATAGCCGGCAAAGTAGCCCAGCGTCTTGCGCCCACCGGCCAGGCTGACATGCAGTTGCACGTCGGCGCGCGCGGTGAATTGCCGCACCAGCTCGGCCACCTGGTCAGCGGCCAGCGCGTTGTCGGCGGCGCTGCGGATGTCGTCCATCGCTTGGCCGTCGGCACCGTGCAGCACGTGGATATGGCTGGCGTCGAAGGCCATGGGTGGCAGCCGGTAGTCGGCCAAAAAGCGCTGAAACCAGCCGGGTTGCTCGGACAACAAGGCCAGCCTGGCGCGTTGGGCACCCACGGCGGTGGTCAGCAAATGCAGCTCGTGCGGCAGCGCGTCTGGGCCTTGCTGCAGCAGCGCGTACAGGGTTTCAGTCACCACCTGGGGCGTCATGCCGGTGACGGCCAGCAGGATGCGGTGTTTGGCCGTTGCCGGGTTTGGGGCGTCAGCGGGGGTGTCATCCATCGGCGCATCGGCTGGCATTGGTGGATGGTGGCACGGCAGGGCAGGCGATCTTTCAACCGCAAGCTTGCGGGCTTGCCCTGTGGCAGGCCGGCGGGTGGCCGGATACTGTATAAATCACCAGACGGCGCGCCCCGTGATGCGCCCAGGCTTTGCCGCCCCAGACCTCCGGCGTGCCCTGCGCGCCGACGAAAGAACCCCATGAGTGCCACCTTGCCCACCTCCACCGTCCCGCCGTCAGTGCCCCCAACTGCCCGCCGGCACAGTACGGCCGCCGCCGCCAGCCTGCCCCCCCAAGCCATCAGCGCCGAAGTGCTGGCCGAAAAATACGCCAAAGGCGACGAAACCACGCCCGACGACGTGCGCCTGCGGGTGGCCCGCGCGCTGGCCCAAGCCGAGCCACCCGCGCAGCGCAGCACCTGGGAGGCCAGGTTTCTGGACGCCCAGCGGCGCGGTTTTGTGCCCGCCGGCCGCATCAACTCGGCCGCCGGCACGGCGCTGGCCGCCACCTTGATCAACTGCTTTGTGCAGCCGGTGGGCGACTCGATCTCGCAGCCTGAATACGACCCCGAGGCGGCGTTGCCGCCACCCCCCAGGGGGGATGCGCAAAGTGGCCAAGCAACAGTTGCGCATGAGGGCTTTCCCGGCATCTACACCGCGTTGACCGAAGCGGCAGAGACCATGCGCCGGGGCGGCGGCGTGGGCTACGATTTTTCACGCATCCGGCCGGCCGGCGCCTGGGTGGCGCCCACGCAAAGCAGCGCTTCGGGCCCAGTCAGCTACATGCGGGTGTTTGACCGGAGCTGCGAGACGGTGGAGAGCGCCGGCAGCCGGCGCGGTGCGCAGATGGCGGTGCTGCGCTGCGATCACCCGGACGTGCAGGCCTTCATCCGCGCCAAGGACGCGGGTGATCTGCGCAACTTCAACATCTCGGTGGGCGTGACCGATGGCTTCATGCAAGCGGTGGCCGATGATGCCGAGTTTGCGCTGGTGCACAAGGCCGAGCCCGGCCCGGCGCTGAAGGCCGCCGGTGCACAACGGCGCGGCGATGGGATTTGGGTCTACCGCAAGCTGCGCGCCCGGGCGCTGTGGGACCAGATCATGCGCAGCACCTACGACCATGCCGAGCCGGGTGTGCTGTTTCTGGACCGCATCAATGCCGACAACAACCTGGGCTATTGCGAGACGATCACGGCCACCAACCCGTGCGCCGAGCAGCCGCTGCCCCCCTACGGCTGCTGCTGCCTGGGCAGCGTGGACTTGACGCCGTTTGTGCAACGTCCGTTTCAGCCCG
>JANOBL010001047.1:0-2127 GCA_031411635.1 Betaproteobacteria bacterium | reverse complement strand
GCCACACCCCCGTGCGGGCGGTGGGCAATGTGATCGTGATCGCCGCCACGCTGGCCTTGCAGCGGGGGGTCTGGGCCTTTACCGGGCAGCGGGTGTGGCTGGTGCCGCATGTTTTGATCCTGGCGCTGACCTTGGTGCTGGCCTGGATGGCAGCAATCGAGGCAAGCTGGATCCCCATCCGCATCGGCGTGGTGGCGGCGATGTGGGCCGGGCTGTACGGCTGGACTGCGGTGGATGTTTGGCGCCATGTGCGCAAAAGCCTGCGCCTGCGCTGGGCACTGCTGTACGCCTTGCCGCTGATGCTGACTGCCGTGATGCTGGCCACACGATCGCTGCGGGCCCTTTTGGCGCCCGAGTCGGTCACGGTGGAGGTGGAACAGAACACCTTGCTGAGCGTGGGTTCGTCGATCACCGGCCTGGTGGCGGCGCTGCTGCTGCAGATGATGCTGGTCAGCCTGGTGGTCACCCGGCTGGTGGGGCGGCTGGAGCGCTTGTCGCGCCACGATGCACTCACCGGCTTGTTGAACCGCCGTGCCATCGACGAGGTGCTGGTGCAAGAAGAGCAGCGGGTGCGCCGCCTGGCCGGCCAGAGCAGCGGCCGGGTGGCGGTGCTGATGATCGACATCGACCATTTCAAGCGCCTCAACGACAGCCAGGGCCATGCGGTGGGCGACCGTGCGCTGCAGCACCTGTCGGCAGTGATGCGGGCCCAGTTGCGCGAGATCGACAGCCTGGCGCGCTGGGGTGGCGAGGAGTTTTAGGCGCTGCTGCCGGCCACCGGCGCGGCCGAGGCGGTGGTGATGGCCGAGCGGCTGTGCGACCGGGTGCGCAATTTGCCGCTGGTCAACGAGGACAGCCGGCTGGCGCTGACCGCCAGCGTGGGCGTGGCCGAGTGGCTGGGCGAGGGCGACAGCATCCCGGCCCTGTTGGCCCGCGCCGATGCCGCGCTGTACCTGGCCAAGCGCGACGGCCGCGACCGGGTGCAGCGCAGTGGCAACGGGCCGCTGGCACTCAACCAGGCGGCTTGACCGGTTGGGTGCGGTGCAACTTCAACCAACCAAAAAACTCGCCATACCAGCGCTTGCTGTTGCGTGGTTTCAGCACCCAGTGGTTTTCGTCCGGAAACCACAGCAGCCGCGATGCCACACCGCGGGCCTTCAAGGTGTTGTAGTAGGCCAGGCCCTGGGCATCGGGCACACGGTAATCCAGCGCGCCGTGGATCACCAGGGTGGGTGTGTTCATCTGGCCGGCAAAACCATGCGGGCTTTGGGCGTGGATGCGCGCCGGATCGTCCCAATACCAGCCGCCCAGCTCCTTGGCATGCCAGGCCCAGGCGTCGTCGGCAAACATCGCCGTCCAGTCAAAGCAGCCGGCGTGGCAGACATAGGCTGCATAGCGGCGGGCCGGTCCACCCGGAACATGGCCGTTCATCCACGCCACCATGAAGCCGCCATAGCTGCCGCCGCTGGCATACACCCGGCTGGCATCGATGTAAGGACGCTGCAGCAGCTCGGTGGTGGTGGCCTCCACGTCCTGCAACTCCAGCTCGCCCCAGCGGTGCGTGATGCTGTCGACAAAAGCATGGCCAAAGCCGGTGGAGCCGTGGTAGTTGACCACCGCCACCACCTGGTCTTGCGCGGCAAACAAGGCGTTGTTCCAGCGGTAATGCCAGTTGTCGCCCACACTGGTGTGCGGGCCGCCGTGGATCACCTGCAGCAGCGGGTATTTTTTGCGGGCATCAAAACCCGGCGGGTAGAACAGCCAGACCTGCACCGGATCGCCCAGCGCGCCGGTGACGCTGATCGCCTCGTGCCGGCCCAGGCTGATTTTTGACATCAGCTTGTCGTTGAACGATTCGATGCGGCGTGGCGCAGCGCCCGGCACATGGGCCGTCAAACGTGCCGGATGGTCGGCTGCATCGGCCAGGGTCACCAGCGTGCCGGCGGCCTTGTCAAAACCCTGCACCCAGCCGCCCCGCACGACGATCTCGGCGCGCCGGTGGGCCACATCAAAGCGCCACACATGGCGCTGGCCATGCTGCTCGGCCGCCAGCAGCACGGCAGTGCCGTCGTCCTCCCACAGCAGCGGGGCTTGCACCTCGTGGTCCCACTCGGCGCTGACCACCTC
>JANOBL010001046.1:0-5187 GCA_031411635.1 Betaproteobacteria bacterium | reverse complement strand
TCGATCGTCTTGAAGCCCATGCTGTCCATGTACTGGCTCAAGCCGTCGCTCATCTCCTGCACGATCTTGAAGCCATACACCATCGCTGCGGTGCACACCTGCACATTGCCGGCGCCCAGCGCGATGTAGTCCAGCGCGTCGCGCCAATTGCCGATGCCGCCAATGCCTGAAATGGCAATACCGGCGGTCTCGGCCGAGCGGCCGATCTCGGCCACCATGTTCAGCGCAATCGGTTTCACCGCCGGGCCGCAATAGCCGCCATGGGAGCCCATGCCACCGGTTACCGGGCTCATCGTCAGCGTGGCCGGGTCCACACCCATGATCGAGTTGATCGTGTTGATCAGGCTCACCGCATCGGCACCGCCTTGTTTGGCGGCCTTGGCGGGCAGGCGGATGTCGGTGATGTTGGGCGTCAACTTGACGATCACCGGCAACCGGCTGTATTGCTTGCACCATGCCGTGACCATCTGGATGTACTCAGGCACCTGGCCTACCGCCGCACCCATGCCACGCTCGCTCATGCCGTGCGGGCAGCCAAAGTTAAGCTCCACACCGTCGCAGCCGGTGTCTTCCACCTGGGGCAGGATGGCTTTCCACGCGGATTCGGTGCAGGGCACCATCAGGCTGACCACCAGCGCCCGGTCCGGCCAGGCGCGTTTGACCTGGCGGATCTCTTGCAGGTTGAGTTGCAGCGGCCGGTCGGTGATCAGCTCGATGTTGTTGAAGCCCAGCAGCTTGCGGTCAGGCGTCAGCAAGGCACCGTAGCGTGGGCCGTTGACGTTGACGATCGGCGGCCCCTCTTCGCCCAGCGTCTTCCACACCACGCCGCCCCAGCCGGCCTCAAACGCACGGTGCACGTTGTAGGCCTTGTCGGTGGGCGGGGCGCTGGCCAGCCAGAACGGATTGGGGGATGGGATGCCGGCAAAGGTGTTGCGCAGGTCGGCCATGGTGGGGCTCCGGTTCAGGCGCTGAGTTGGGTGTGGATCGCGATGGCAGCGCGTTTGCCATCCTCAACGGCTTCCACCGTCAGGTCGCGGCCGCCAAGCCGGCAATCACCGCCGGTATACAGGCCGGGCACGCCGGTGCGGCCGTCGTCATCGGCAACGATGCGGCCAGCTTGCAATGTCAGGCCACAGCTTGCCAGCAGCATGAGGTCCAGCTTCTGGCCGATGGCTTTGAACACCATGTCGGCCGCCAGCGTGGTTTGGCTGCCGGTGCGCTGCAGCTTGCCATCCACCAGGTGTTGGCCTGCAAAGCGCACGCCCACCGCCTGGCCGGCGCTGTTGCCCAGGATGGCCTCGGGCGCCAGCCAGTGGTGAATCGTCACACCATGGGTCAGCGCCCAATCCTGCTCGGCCAACGACGCGCCCATCTCGGCGGGCCCCCGCCGGTAGACCATGTGCACTTCGTCAGCGCCCAGCAGCCGGTTTTGCACCGAGGCGTCCACGGCAGTCATGCCGCCGCCAATCACCACCACCCGGCGGCCGACCGGCAGCGTGGCCTTGTCGGCGGCCTGGCGCAGCTCGGCGATAAAGGCCACCGCATCGCGCACATTGGCCAGGTCCTCGCCCGGCACGCCCAGGGATTGCACGCCGTCCAGGCCCATCGCCAGGTAAACCGCATCAAACTGGCTGCGCAGCGTGGCCAGTTGCTCGGCGCTCTTCAGCCGCCAGCCGGTGGTCAGCGTGATGCCGCCGATGCCGATCAACCATTGCAGCTCGGCCTGGGCAAAGTCATTGGCGGTTTTGTAAGTGGCCAGGCCGTACTCGTTCAGGCCACCGCCTTTGGGGCGGGCATCGTGGATGACCACCCCGTGGCCCAGGCGTGCCAGGCCCACCGCGCAAGCCAGGCCGGCCGGGCCGGCGCCTATCACCGCCACCCGCTTGCCGGTGGCCGCAGCACGCGGCAACAGCGAACTCAAAGGCCGGTCCATCACCGCATCCACCGCATAGCGCTGCAGCCGGCCAATCTCCACCGGCTTGCCTTGCTGGGCGGTGCGCACACAAACCTGCTCGCAAAGCACCTCGGTGGGGCAGACGCGGGCGCAAGTGCCGCCCAGCGGGTTGGCTTCCAGAATGGTTTTGGCGGCGCCCCGCAGGTTGTCGTCGGCGATGCGGCGGATGAAGCTGGGCACGTCGATGCCGGTGGGGCAGGCAGTGGCACAAGGCGCATCAAAGCAGTACAGGCAGCGCTCGGCTTCGACCAAGGCCTGGCTGCGGCTGTAGCGGGGGGCCGCGTCGGCAAAGTGTTGGGTGTACTCGGCTGCATGCAGGCGCGCAGGGCGGATATCGGGCGGTGCATGGTCAGCGGCGGCGGAGGGGTTGGCAGTCGACACGCGTGGCGCTCCTGCAAGCAGCGGGCGAGAGGTGGCCCGGGTTCACCTGGAAGCTGACCAAATGGTCAGGATTTGCCAGGAATGGTACGCAACCCTTGTGCCAGGTGGCGAGCCCGGAGAAACCCCTGCGGGGGGCGGCGTTGGGTTGATGTCCAGGCCCTCGGACGGGGCAGCCATTTGGCCTGGCATGCACTGTTAGAGGGAGGATGGGTGCTGAGCTGCCGGTCTTGCGCCTTCCCATTCAACAAACGCATGCTTATGCTGCGCCCTCCGAGCTTCAGCGGAGTAACGCATGGCCATCATCCAAGTCTCCCACGCTGCCGCGACCTGCAGTTGGATCGATCCGGCAACTGGTTTGCCGGAAACCGATGCGCAAGTGATCTTCGATCCGACCACCTCGCTGGGCTTTCTGACGGGCAACAGCGGCTATCGCTTCTGCAACTTCATGTCCGTCTGGGCGGAGGTGAACACCGACACCAAGCGCATCCAGAAGTCCGGTTTCGACGTGTCCTGCGGCATCTACCGTGGTCCTTCCTATGCCAATATTCCTTCGCATGCCTTCATGGTTCAGCAAGACACCGCCGTCGAAGCCGAAGGCCTGCGATTCACGCAGGTTGTTGGCGCGCGCACGGTCAGTCCGGAGGTCTTGGGCGCTGGGGGCGGGGTGCTCGGCGGCGCCGTCACGGGCGGTGTGATTGGCAGCTTTGTGCCGTTGGTCGGCACGGCCATCGGCGCCATTGCCGGTGGTGTTGTTGGCCTGTTCGCGGGCGAGGCTTTGATGCACCAGGCCATGGGCTTTCCGCCGATATGGACCAAGGTGCAGATCCGCATATTCAATGACGGCCGGGTCGACGCCCTGCTGCTGCAGCACAGCTTGTTTCCAAGCATGACTTTCTATCAGCGCAGCGTGAACCCACCCAATTTGCGTCCCAGCCGGGTGTTCGGTCTGGTATCCCAGGCGCCGGCCGGCGCCAGCTATTACAACGCCACCAAGGATGTCGAGCTACCAGCTTGGCAGGCACGCGGTTGGGGCAAGCTGTCGGCAACCCCCAAGGTCGGGCCAAGCGATGGCAATCCCTGGGGCATCGAAAAAGGCGTGTTCGGAATTCAGAGTTCGATCCCTGGCTGACGGTGGTGCGGAAGACGCACGCAGCGATGTCGATCTTGCCATCCAGACTGCATGCCCGCTGGGCGCCAAGTTGAAGAGGGTGCTGGGCTGGCCGAGGCCACAGGCCTCGCCGTTGATTTGATCGACCTGCGCACGGTGGCCAGGTTGTGTACCAGGGCCCGGCCCTGGCTTGACAATGCGCCGCGTTGACGTCGATACTAAACCATATGGTTAACCAAAAAGATGAGCAACTCGACCTCGTGTTTGCTGCGCTGTCCGACACCACGCGGCGCAGCGTGCTCGGGCAGCTTGTTGCCGGCGGCGCGACGGTCAGCGAGCTCGCTCAGCCGCACGGCATGTCGCTGCCGGGGTTCATGAAGCACCTTGCCGTGCTGGAAGCCGCCGGCCTTATCGCCCGCGCCAAGCAAGGGCGCGTGGTGCGCTGCCAGCTCGACGCCTCACCGATGCAGGCCTCAGCAGCCTGGATCTCCCGCTACCAAGGTTTCTGGAGCGAGCAGTTCGATGCGCTCGGGCGCTACCTACACCATCAAGAGGAACCCACGCCATGGAAAGAACCCAGCAGCAGCAAGCGCAAGCCCAGGTCCGCGTCGACCGGGACTACCCCTTCGCGGTCGAAAAAGTCTGGCGCGCATGGACCGATCCGCAAACGCTGAGTCGCTGGTTTGGCGCCGGCAAGCCCGGCACGGTCACCGATGCCGAGATCGACCTGCGCGTGGGCGGGCGCTACCGCATCGTCTCCAATCTGCCCGATGGCGTCACGAACAATGTCTCCGGCGAATACCAGGAAGTGGTGCTGCACAGCCGCCTGGTCTTCACCTGGGCTTGGCACAGCACCCCTGACCGCGTGTCGCGGGTGAGCATCGACTTTGTTGCACGAGACGGTGGCACGTTGCTGCGCTTTGTGCACGATCGCTTCTTCGACGAGCAGGCGTGCGTCAACCACGAGCACGGCTGGACGTCCATCTTCGAACAATTTGACGCCGTTCTGCAACTCAACCCACAAGAGGCCTGACATGACGCACCAAGGACGCCACGGGCGGCCGGCCACCGCAGCGATGCCCGGTGGATGAAGACTTGCAGGACGTGCTTGTGCTCAAGCTCAGCCGAGCCCTGCAGCTTTGCGTAGATGTTGCCACCCGCGTGTTGCCCGCGTCGCGGATTTCATACCAATTGCCCTGTGCAACCCGTCGAGGTGCCCCATGTCGCTGACGCTCTACGCGCATCCTTTTTCGTCCTATTGCCAGAAGGTGCTGGTTGCGCTGTACGAAAACGACCTGCCGTTCGAGTACCGATCGCTTGAAGACCCATCGGCGATGGCAGAGCTGAAGCAACGCTGGCCGTTTGCGCGTTTTCCGGTGTTGGTCACATCCACTTGCACAATCACTTCTTTTCCGGCGCTTGTCTTATCCGGGCTGACACGCAGGTTTTTGTATTCGAAGGTCGTGTAACTCAGGCCGCTGCCGAAGGCGAACTCCGGCTGGATTTTCTGTTGGTCATACCAACGATAGCCGACGCCGGTGATGGCCACGTTCATGAAATCGTTGTCACGTGCCGGAAGTTGATCGTCGTTCTTCGGGATGGTGACCGGCAGCTTGCCGGATGGGTTTTCATTTCCCATCAGAATGTCCGCAAGCGCGCGACCGCCTTCTTGGCCGGGGTAGGTGACATAGAGCAGTCCCTTGACGCTATCGATCACTTTGTTGACCGCGCACTGGCCGCCGGT
>JANOBL010001045.1:0-3306 GCA_031411635.1 Betaproteobacteria bacterium | reverse complement strand
CATCACGCTCGACGAGACGACGAAGCGCGATGACATCTCGGCGCTGTGGGCGCTGTTCGCCGGTCCGCGCGCCCTGCCCGGTTTCGAGCAATTCGAAAAAGGCATCGCCTCGCTGATTCCGCTGTCGCTGGCGCGCACCAGCGCCTTCCTCACGCACCCGGTGTTCAACCGCCACCACAGCGAAACGGACATGCTGCGTTATCTGCGCAGTCTGGCCGACAAGGATCTGGCGCTGGACCGCACGATGATCCCGCTGGGCTCGTGCACCATGAAGCTCAACGCCACCAGCGAGATGATTCCCGTCACCTGGCCGGAATTCGCCAACCTGCACCCCTTCGCGCCGCGCGACCAGTTGGCCGGCTACGACACGTTGAATGAGCAGCTCGAAGGCTGGCTGTGCCAAGCCACCGGCTACAGCGGCGTGAGCCTGCAACCCAACGCCGGCTCGCAGGGGGAATACGCCGGCCTGCTGATCATCCAGGCTTGGCACGAGTCGCGTGGCGATGCGCAACGCGACATCTGCCTGATTCCGGAGTCGGCGCATGGCACCAATCCGGCCAGTGCACGCATGGCGGGCATGCAGGTGGTGGTGACGAAGTGCGATGCCGAAGGCAACGTCGACCTGGCGGACATGAAAGCCAGGTGCGAGCAGTACAGCGCCCGGCTCGGCGCTGTGATGATCACCTACCCCTCCACCTATGGCGTTTTCGACCAGCATGTGAAAGAACTGTGCGCGTTGGTCCACAGCCATGGTGGCCGGGTGTATATCGATGGCGCGAACCTGAACGCGCTGGTGGGCCTGGCAGCACCCGGCGAGTTCGGCGGCGACGTAAGCCACCTCAACCTGCACAAGACCTTTTGCATCCCGCACGGCGGGGGTGGGCCGGGCGTGGGGCCGGTGTGTGTGGTGGATGACCTGGTGCCTTTCCTCCCCGGCCATGCCAGCAGCGGCGTGGCCGGTGGTGTGGGTGCGGTATCCGCTGCGCCGCTGGGCAATGCCGCGGTGTTGCCGATAAGCTGGATGTACGTGCGCATGATGGGCGCCGAAGGCCTGACAGCCGCCACCGAGGTGGCAATCCTGTCGGCCAACTATGTGGCGGCGCGGCTGGCCGATCACTACGACATCCATTATTCGGGTGGCATCGCCGGCATCCAGGGCGGTGGCGTGGCGCACGAGTGCATCCTGGACCTGCGGCCGCTGAAAGACAGCGCGGGTGTCAGCGCCGAGGACGTGGCCAAGCGCTTGATCGACTACGGTTTTCATGCACCGACACTGAGTTTTCCGGTCGCCGGCACCTTGATGGTCGAGCCCACCGAAAGCGAGCCGCTGGTGGAACTGGACCGCTTCTGCGACGCGATGATCGCGATCCGCCACGAGATCGCCCGCATCGAGGCCGGTGACTGGCCACGCGACGACCACCCGCTGAAGCATGCGCCGCACACGGTAGCCGCCGTCAGCGCCGACGAGTGGCCGCATGCCTACCGCCGCAGCGACGCGGCCTATCCACTGGCCTCGCTGAAGCGTGGCAAGTACTGGTCGCCGGTGGGCCGGGTGGACAACGTCTGGGGCGACCGCAACCTGTTTTGCAGTTGTGTGCCGATGAGCGAGTACGCCGAGCCGGCCTGAGCATCGCCATCAGATTTGTCGCAATCGTCGAAAAGTGTCATATTCGCTGAAAGCGACAGGTCTAAAAAGGAATGCCCAATGACCGAAATGCTGCAAACCCGCATGAGCAAGGAAGGCCGGGTGCTGATTCCGGCCGAGTTGCGCCGCGCGCTGGGCCTCAAACCCGACGAGCCGCTGCATGTGTATGCCGTTGATGGCGAGTTGCGCATCGTCTCCAGGCTGCAGAGCATCCGCATGGCGCAAGCGATCGCTGCGCCGTACAGGCAACAGGGCGTCAGCGTGGTCGACGAGTTTCTCCGTGAAAAACGCAATGAAGCGGCGCGCGAGTGAGGGTGTTTGACAGCTCGGCGGTCCTGGCACTGATCTTCGATGAGCCGGGCGCGCAACTGGCGGCACAGCTCATGGGCGAGGACGATGCGCTGATCAGCAGCGTGAACCTGGCCGAGGTACTGGGCAAGCTGATGGACAAGGGTCTCAGCGCTGCCGATGTGGCCGCCATCGCACGGCAACTGCCGCTGCGGGTGATGCCCTTCACGGCCGAACAAGCCCAGGCGGCGGGCGCGCTGCGGCCAGGCACCCGGGCGCTGGGCCTGTCGCTGGGCGGCCGCTGCTGCCTGGCGCTGGCGCAGCAGTACCCGGACGCCAGCGTCGTGACAGCGGACCGCCCATGGGCCGGCTTGCCGGGCCTGCGCATCACCTTGGTTCGCTGAAAGCGAGGTTGACACCGCCATGGCCGTCTCTGTCTTCGACCTGTTCAAGATCGGCATCGGGCCCAGCAGCTCGCACACCGTGGGGCCGATGCGGGCAGCGCGGCTGTTTGTGCAGCGGCTGGCGTTGGCCGGCCACCTGGCAAACCTTGCCCGGCTGCGCTGCGACCTGTACGGCAGCCTGGGCGCCACCGGCAAGGGCCACGGCAGCGACAAGGCGGTGCTGCTGGGCCTGCTGGGCCAGGCGCCCGACACGGTGGATGTGGAGGCCATCCCCACGCTGCTGGCCCAGGTGCGCGGCGAGCAAACGCTGATGCTGGACGGCCACCATCACATCCACTTCGACGAAAAAGCCGACCTGCTGTTCCACCGCCGCGAAAGCCTGCCCTTCCATGCCAACGGCATGCGCTTCACCGCGTTCGACGCGGCCGGCGCGCTGCTGGACGAGCGCTGCTACTACTCGGTGGGCGGGGGTTTTGTCGTCAGCGACGAACTGGCAGCCGATGGCCTGCTGCACAAGGTGATCGCACCCGACACCACCACCCTGCCCCATCCATTCCACAGCGCCGACGAGTTGATGGCGCTGTGCAACCAGCATGGCCTGAGCATCGCCGCGCTGATGCGCCGCAACGAACAGCACTGGCGCAGCGACGCCGAGATCAACACCGGCTTGGCTGGCATCTGGCAGGTGATGCAGGACTGTGTGCAGCGCGGTTGCCGCACCGGCGGCACCTTGCCCGGCGGCTTCAAGGTGCGGCGCCGGGCCAAGGCCTTGCATGCGGCGCTGACCAGCAACCCCGAGGCCGCGCTGACCGATCCGCTGCAGGTGCTGGACTGGGTCAACCTGTATGCGCTGGCGGTGAACGAAGAAAACGCCGCCGGCGGCCGGGTGGTGACCGCACCCACCAACGGCGCGGCCGGCATCGTGCCGGCGGTGCTGCACTACTACCGGCGCTTCATCCCCGGCGCCAG
>JANOBL010001044.1:0-3650 GCA_031411635.1 Betaproteobacteria bacterium | reverse complement strand
CGATGCTGATCCCGGCCGGCCATGTGGGGCCGTCGCACATCCATGTGGATGTGGAAGAGGTGTTCTTCGTGATGCGCGGCAAGATGCTGCTGATCCTGGAAAAAGACGGCGAGCGTTTTGAGACCGTGTTGAACGAGCGTGACCTGGTCTCGGTGCCGCCCGGCGTCTACCGCGAGGAGCGCAACATCGGCGACGAGGACGCGCTGATGTGCGTGATGCTGGGCGCCAAGACGCCGATCACGCCCACCTACCCGCCCGACTCGCCGCTGGCCAAGATCAAGCGCTGATGGTCATGAAAACGCTGCCTGGCGGCTTGGCCCCCTCTCCTTGCAAGGGTTGGGGTGAGGGTCGAACTGACGACGGCCGCATGGCCTTGGCCGGCCGCACCCCCACCCCAACCCTCCCCCTGGCAGGGGGAGGGAGCAAATCCAAAACCTGGACCGAACGCACGCTGGCGCTGCCACACGGCAGGCTGGTGCTGCGCGAAACCGCCGCGCAAGCCAGCGGCCTGCCGGTGCTGCTGCTGCACGGCATCAGCTCGGGCGCAGGCTCGTGGTCAGGCCTGGCGGCGGGCTTGCCTGGCCGCCATCTGCTGGCCTGGGATGCACCGGGTTATGGCCGCAGCAGCGCGCTGGCAGCCGCCCGACCCACCGCGCAAGACTATGCCGCCGTGGCCCAGCAAGCGCTGGAAACGCTGGGGCTGCAGCGGGTGCTGATCGTCGGCCACTCGCTGGGTGCGATCGTGGCCACCACGCTGGCCGCCCGCCTGGGCCCCGCGCGTGCGGCCGGCTTGCTGCTGCTGAGCCCCGCGCGTGGCTACGGCGCCGACGCGCAACGGGCGGCCAAGGTGCGCAGCCAGCGGCTGCAGGCGCTGCAAGACAAGGGCGTGTTGGGACTGGCGGCGTCGGTCTCCTTGCGCCTGCTCAGTGCCCGGGCCACGGCCGATCACCATGCCCAGGTGCGCCAGGTGGCCGAAGCGATGACGCCGGGCGGCTATGCCCAGGCGGTGGAATTGTTGTGCGGCAGCGATCTGCCCACACTGGCCGCCGGCCTGACGCCTGACTTGAGCGTGCCCACCCGCTGGCTGGCCTGCGGCAGTGCCGATGTGGTGACGCCGCCCGAAGCCTGCGCCGCACTGGCTACCACGCTGGCCATGCCATTCACGCTGCTGCCCGGCGCCGGCCATGCGGTCGCGGTGGAGCAAGCCGACGCCGTGGCTGCGCTGATCGCTGCATTGCTCACCACCCTGATCACCAAGCAACCCACACCATGAGCGACGCCGAATCGATAGACGACAACGGCGAGCGCTATGTGGTGCCCGCGCTGGAGCGTGGCCTGCGCCTGCTGGGCGAGTTCAGCCGAACCGAGCGTGAGCTGACACCGCCCGAGCTGGCGCGCCGGCTGCAGCTTCCGCGCACAACGGTGTTCCGCCTGATCGCCACTTTGGAGGGCCTGGGCTTTGTGCAGCGCAGCGACGATGGCCGTGCGGTGCGCCTGGGCATGGCAGTGCTGCGCCTGGGCTTCGAGTACCTGGCCTCGCTGGAACTCACCCAGCTTGGCCAGCCGATCCTGGCCCGGCTGTGCGAGGCCATCCGCGTGCCCTGCAACCTGGTGATCCGCGATGGCCGGCAAATCGTCTACGTGGCCAAGGTCACACCGCCGTCGCCGCTGAGCAGTGCCGTCAGCGTCGGCACCCGGCTGCCGGCGCATGCCACGGTGCTGGGCCGGGTGCTGCTGGCCGATTTGTCGCTGGCCGAGTTGCGCGCCTTGTACCCCGAGGACAAGCTGGAGCGCTTTTCCGACAGCACACCGCGCAGCGTGCGTGAGCTGTTCGAGCTGGTGCAGGCCGACCGCGAGCGTGGATTTGTCGCCGGTGAAGGCTTTTTTGAAGCCAGCATCTCCACCATCGCCGCGCCGGTGCGCGACCACACGGCGCGGGTGGTGGCAGCGCTGGGCGCCACCTTGAACAGCCCGCAGATCGAGCCCGAGCGGGCCAGCGAGCTGCAGCGCCAGGTGCGCGAAGCGGCGGAGGCCTTGTCGCGCCAGCTCAACTACGCCCCGCAGCGCAGCAGCGCGGTGGTTATGCCGCTGAGGCCACTGAGGCCACTGAGGAAACCGTGATGTCGATGATCGACCTCTCCGGCCGCGTGGCCGTGGTCACCGGCGGCTCCTCAGGCATCGGCCTGGCAACCGTGCGCCAGTTGCTGGCCTGCGGCGCGGCCGTGGCGCTGTGTGGCCGCGATGCCGACCGGCTGGCCGCCGCTGAAGCCGCATTGCGGCAAGACTTCCCGCAAGCCCGGCTGCTGGCCCAGGCCTGCGATGTGCTGCAGCCCGCATCGGTGGCAGCGTTTGCCGCAGCGGTCGAGGCCACGCTGGGTCCAGCGGCGATGCTGGTCAACAACGCTGGCCAGGGCCGGGTGTCCACCTTTGCCGATACCAGCGACGTGGCCTGGGTTGAAGAGCTGCAGCTCAAGCTGTTCTCGGTGCTGCACCCCACCCGCGCCTTTTTGCCGCAGTTGCGTTTGCAAGCCGTGGCGCTGGGCGATGCAAGCATTGTTTGCGTCAACTCACTGCTGGCGCGCCAGCCCGAGCCGCACATGGTGGCCACCTCGGCCGCGCGGGCAGCGGTGCTGAACCTGGTGCGGTCGATGGCCACCGAATTTGCCGGCCACGGTGTGCGTGTCAACGGCATCCTGCTGGGCCTGGTGGAGTCGGGCCAGTGGCGGCGGCGCTACAACACCCGCCCGCCCGAGTTGCAAGCCCAAAGCTGGGACGCCTGGAGCGCCGATCTGGCGCGCAGAAAACACATTCCCGCCGGCCGCCTGGGCCGGCCCGACGAGCCGGCATCGGCCATCGTCTTTCTTGCCAGCCCGTTGGCCAGCTACACCAGTGGCAGCCACATTGATGTTTCCGGAGGTTTGTCCCACCATGCCTGAAATCCAATCCCCCGCCCCTGCGCAGCCCGCCCGCATCACCGTGGGCATGGCCGTTGCGCGGCTGCTGGATGCCGCTGGCGTCAGGGCCGCGTTCGGCGTGATCTCTATCCACAACATGCCGATGCTCGACGCGTTTGCGCGGCTGGGCAAGCTGCGCTTCGTGATGGCGCGCGGCGAGGCCGGCGCAGCCAATATGGCCGATGCCTATGCCCGCACTGCGGCCGGGCTGGGTGTGTGCGTCACCTCCACCGGCACGGGGGCCGGCAATGCCGCCGGGGCCCTGGTCGAGGCAATGACCGCGGGCACGCCGCTGCTGCACCTGACCGGCCAGATCGAAAGCGCCTACCTGGACCGCCAGCTCGCCTACATCCACGAGGCGCCGGATCAGTTGACGATGCTCAAGGCTGTCAGCAAGGCGGCATTCCGGGTGCGCAGCGCCGAGACCGCGGTGGGCACGCTGAAGTTGGCGATGTTGACCGCGCTGACCGCACCCACCGGGCCGGTCAGCGTGGAAATCCCGGTTGATATCCAGTCAGCGCTGATCGATATGCCGGCCGATTTTTCACCGCTGCCGGTGGCCGTGCCAGTGCCCAGCGCGGCCGCGCTGGATGCATTGGCAGACCGTTTGGCCCAGGCCAAGCGCCCGCTGCTGTGGCTGGGCGGCGGTGCGCGCCATGCCGGTGCGGCAGTGCAGCGGCTGATCAAACTCGGCTT
>JANOBL010001043.1:0-4770 GCA_031411635.1 Betaproteobacteria bacterium | reverse complement strand
CACCTCTTTGTATGTGACCTTCATGGGTTCCGACTTCCTGGAAGAAGGCCGCAAGGCTGGCCGCTGGTTGCTGGAAAAAGTGAAGAACACCAAGGGTGATGTGAACGTCGTTGAGCTGCAAGGCACCGTGGGTTCCGGCCCCGCCATCGACCGCAAGAAGGGCTTTGAAGAAATCATCAAGGCCGACCCCAAGTTCAAGATCATCCGCTCGCAAACCGGCGACTTCACCCGCGCCAAGGGCAAGGAAGTCATGGAGGCTTTCCTCAAGGCCGAGGGTAAAAAGATCAATGTGCTGTACGCGCACAACGACGACATGGCCATCGGCGCGATCCAGGCCATCGAGGAAGCCGGCATGAAGCCGGGCAAGGACATCATCATCGTCTCGGTCGATGCGGTGAAGGGCGCTTTCGAAGCGATGATCGCCGGCAAGATGAACGTCAGCGTCGAGTGCAACCCGCTGCTGGGCCCGCAGTTGATGGAGATCGCGCGCGACGTGAAGGCCGGCAAGCCTGTGCCCAAGCGCATCAATACCAAGGAGGGCATCTTCACGATGGAGATGGCGGCCAAGGAGTTTCCGAACCGCAAGTATTGAACGTGATCCCGTCCCCTGGCAGACCACTGTTACCGCAGCCGCATGACCGAGCCCGTCCTGGCGCTGCTGGGCATCCACAAGGCCTTCACCGGCGTGCGGGCGCTGGACCAGGCCAGCCTGCAACTGCGGGCCGGCGAGGTGCATGCACTGATGGGGCAGAACGGCGCCGGCAAGTCCACGCTGATCAAGGTGCTGTCGGGGGTTTTTGCGGCCGACGCGGGCGCGATGCTGCTGCGCGGTGCGCCTGTCAGCCCGGCCTCCCCGGCGGCGGCGCAGGCGCTGGGCATAACAACGCTCTACCAGGAGGTGAACCTCTGCGCCAACCTGTCGGTGGCCGAGAACATCATGGCCGGCCGGTTGCCGCGCAGGCTGGGCTGGATAGACTGGGCCGCCACCCGGCGTCAGGCGCGTTTCAACCTCGAACGGCTGCACATCCAGATCGACGAGCGCCGTCCGCTGGGCGACTACTCGATCGCCGTGCAGCAGATGGTGGCCATCGCGCGCGCCATCAGCCTGCAAGCCCAGGTGCTGGTGCTCGATGAGCCCACGTCCAGCCTGGACCAGGCCGAGACCGGCCACTTGTTTGCGCTGATGCGGCGGCTGAAGGCCGAGGGGGTGGCGATCCTGTTTGTCACCCATTTCATCGACCAGGTCTACGAGATGGCCGACCGCATCACCGTGATGCGCGATGGCCGCACGGTGTGCGAGTCCAGCCCCGCCGAGCTGCCCCGGCTGGCGCTGGTCGAGCAGATGGTGGGCCGCGCGGTGGCGGCGGCGGTGGAGGCCCAGCGCAAGCCCGCGGCGGCCGGTGGCATACCGCGCCTGGCCACCTCAGGCCTGGGCCGGCAAGGCAGCGTGCGGGCGCTGGACATCGCGGTGCACGCCGGCGAGGTGCTGGGGCTGGCCGGCTTGCTGGGCTCGGGCCGTACCGAAAGTGCACGCCTGCTGTTTGGCGCCGACCGTGCCGAGTTTGGCCAGGTACAACGCGACGGCCGGCCACTGCGCCTGGCCTCCCCCCGCGATGCGCTGCGCGCCGGCATGGCCTTCTGCCCCGAAGAGCGCAAGACCGAGGGCATCGTGGCCGAGCTGTCGCTGCGCGAGAACATCGTGCTGGCGCTGCAGGCGCGGCGCGGCGTGCTGCACCATGTGCCGCTGGCCGAGCAGCACAGCCTGGCCCAGGAGTTGATCACCGCGCTGGACATCCGTGCCGCCGATGCCGAGATGCCGATAGGCTTGTTGTCCGGTGGCAACCAGCAAAAAGCCATGCTTGCGCGCTGGCTGGCCACCACACCGCAGGTGCTGATCCTGGACGAGCCCACACGCGGCATCGACGTGGCGGCGCAGGCCGAGATCATGAACCGGGTGCTGGTCTTGTGCGCACAAGGCATGGCCATCGTCTTCATCTCTTCGGACCTGCCCGAGGTGCTGCGCGCCAGCCACCGCATCGTTGTGCTGCGCGATCGGCTGCAGGTGGCCGAGCTGGCGCCCGACGCCGCCGGCGCGCTGGACGAGCGGCGGCTGCTGCACCTGATTGCCGGCGGCACGCCAACCCTGGCCCAAGCCGCATGACAACGCCGGCAACCCGCATCGCAGCGCGCGGCGGCTTGCGCCTGTCGCCACGCTGGTACCCGGTGCTGGCGCTGGCCACGCTGCTGGCCATCAACACCGGCTTCAACCCCGGTTTCATGCACCTGGGCTGGCGCGACGGCCACCTGGAAGGCGCCTTGATCGACATCCTGAACCGCGCCGCGCCGCTGGCCGCCGTGGCGCTGGGCATGACGGTGGTGGTGGCCACACGCGGCATCGACATCTCGGTGGGCGCGGTGGTGGCGATTGCCGCCGCCACCGCGGCCGCGCTGATCGGCGGCAAGCTGGTGATCGTGGACGGCGTGCAAACCTACCAGGCGCAAACGCCGATGGCGCTGGCGCTGCTGGCCGCGCTGGCCGTGGCCGGCTTGTGCGGGCTGTGGAACGGGCTGCTGGTGGCCTGGGTGGGCATACAGCCCATCATCGCCACCTTGATCCTGATGGTGGCCGGGCGCGGCATTGCGCAGCTCATCACCGATGGCCAGATCATCACTGTCTACTACAAGCCGTTTTTCTTCATCGGCAACGGTTATTGGCTGGGCCTGCCGTTTGCGATGTGGCTGGTGCTGGCGCTGCTGGCGGCAATGGCCTGGGCCAAGCACCGCACCGCGCTGGGCTTGTTCATCGAGGCCAGCGGGGCCAACCCGGTGGCCGCGCGGCTGGCCGGCATCAACGCCCGTGCGCTGCTGACCGGGGCCTACGCTTTTTGCGGCGCCAGCGCCGGGCTGGCCGGGCTGATGATCAGCTCCAACGTCAAGAGCGCCGATGGCAACAACGCCGGGCTGTTGCTGGAACTGGACGCGATCCTGGCCGTCACGCTGGGCGGCACGGCGCTGGCGGGTGGGCGTTTTTCGCTGCGCGGCAGTGTGCTGGGCGCGCTGATCATCCAGACGCTGACCACCAGCATCTATGCGCTGGGCGTGCCGCCCGAGGTCAACCTGGTGGTCAAGGCGCTGGTGGTGTTTGCGGTATGCCTGTTGCAATCGCCGGTCTTGCGTGCGCTGCTGCTGCGTGCCGCACCCGGAACAGCCCAGGGGCAACCGTCATGAGCTTTTTGCGCCTGCCCGCCCAGGCCGTGCCCAGCGTCGCGGCGCTGGGCTTGTTCATGCTGATGTTTACCGGCGGCTCGCTGGCCTACGACGGGTTTTTCTCGGGCCAGGTGCTGCTGAACCTGCTGATCGACAACGCCTTTCTGCTGGTGGTTGCAATCGGCATGGGTTTTGTGATCCTCAGCGGCGGCATCGACTTGTCGGTGGGCTCGGTGGTGGCCTTGACGACGATGCTGCTGGCCTGGGGTGTGCAGCGCGCCATGCTGTCGCCCTGGCTGGTGGTGCCGCTGCTGCTGGCCGGCGGCGCGGCCTTTGGCGCGGCGATGGGCTGGGCCATCCAGCGCCTGGGGCTGCCCGGTTTCATCGTCACCTTGGCCGGCATGTTCCTGGCGCGTGGCCTGTGTTATTTGATCAGCGTCGATTCGATCGCCATCACCGATGCCACGGTCACCGGCTGGTCGCAGGCCAGGCTGCCGGTGCCGCCGCTGGGCGAGGTGTCGCCCGGTGTGCTGGTGGCCGTGCTGGTGCTGCTGGCGGCGGTGTGGCTGGCGCAAGGCACGGCGTTTGGCCGCAGCGTCTACGCGCTGGGTGGCAATGCACGCTCGGCCGAGCTGATGGGCTTGCCGGTGGCGCGCACACGGATCGCCGTGCACGCGCTGTGCGGGCTCTGCGCGGCGCTGGGCGGTGTGCTGTTTGGCACCTATACGCTGTCGGGCTACGGCCTGCATGCCCAGGGGCTGGAGCTGGAAGCCATCGCCGCGGTGGTGATAGGCGGTGCGCTGCTCACCGGCGGCGTGGGCTACGTGGCCGGTGCGCTCACCGGCGTGTTGTTGCTGGGCGTGATCCAGAGCCTGATCATGTTCGACGGCTCGCTCAGCTCCTGGTGGACCCGCATCGCCATCGGTGCGCTGCTGGGCGTTTTTTGCATTCTGCAACGTGTGTTCGAACTGCTCCCCAGTGAGCGCCTCACTTCCCCCCCCACCTCCAACGGAGACAAACCATGATGAAGAGAAACTTTTTGCGCTGCACGCTGGCCTTGGCTGCAGCCGCCGTAATGCTGCCCGCCGCCGCCCAGGACAAGGGCCTTGTGGGGGTGTCGATGCCCACCAAATCCAGCGCACGCTGGATCAGCGACGGCGACAGCATGGTCAAGGTGCTGAAGGACAAAGGCTACAAGACCGATCTGCAGTACGCCGACGACGACATCCCCAACCAGCTTGCGCAGATCGAGAACATGGTGACCAAGGGCGTCAAGGTGCTGGTGATCGCCGCGATCGACGGCACCACGCTGACCAACGCGCTGCAGAAAGCCGCCGACAAAGGCGTCAAGATCATTGCCTACGACCGGCTGATCAAGGGCAGCAAGAACGTCGATTACTACGCCACCTTCGACAACTTCCAGGTGGGGGTGCTGCAGGCCGGATCGATCGTCGACAAGCTGGGCTTGAAGGCCGGCAAGGGCCCGTTCAACATCGAGCTGTTTGGCGGCTCACCCGACGACAACAACGCGTTTTTCTTCTACGACGGCGCAATGAGCGTGCT
>JANOBL010001042.1:0-4231 GCA_031411635.1 Betaproteobacteria bacterium | reverse complement strand
GGCAGCCAATCGGTGCTGATGGAGCTGTTGATCGACGCGGCGCGGCGCGGCATCGATGTCTGCGTGGTGGTGGAACTGAAGGCCCGCTTCGACGAAGAAGCCAACATCAACTGGGCCGAGCGGCTGGAGGCCGTGGGCGTGCAGGTGGTGTACGGCATCGTCGGCTTCAAAACCCATGCCAAGCTGCTGCTGGTGACGCGGCGCGAGACCACCCGGCGCGGCCAGCCGGTGCTGCGGCGCTACGCGCATTTGTCCACCGGCAACTACAACCCCGGCACCGCGCGGCTGTACACCGATGTGGGCATGCTCACGGCCGATGCCTTGCTCACCGCCGATGCCGATGCGGTGTTCCACCAACTGGCCAGCCTGACCAAGGTGCGCAACCCGCGCCATTTGCTGACCGCGCCGTTTGCGCTGCACCGCCGGCTGATGGCGCATCTGGACCAGGTGGCCGATGCGGCGCGCGCCGGCTTGCCGGCGCGCATCGTCGTCAAGATCAATTCGTTGACCGACGCGGCGTTGATCGGCGCGCTGCTGCGGGCCGCCCAGGCCGGCGCCGACATCGATTTGATCGTGCGCGGTGCCTGCATGCTGCCGCCTGGCATCGCCGGCATCACCGATCGCATCCGGGTGCGCTCGGTGGTGGGCCGGTTTCTGGAGCACACCCGGGTGATCTACTTCCGCTGGGGCGCGGCCGAGGCCGACGAGGCGCTGTATTTGTCGTCGGCCGACTGGATGGCCCGCAACATGTTCCGCCGCATCGAGATTGCCTGGCCGGTGCACGATGCCGTGTTGCGCCAGCGTGTGATCGACGAGTGCCTGGTGCCCTACCTGCTGGACCGTCGCGATGCCTGGGCCCAGCAAAGCGACGGCAGTTATGCCCGGGTGGCCGACGACGGTGTCAGCGCCCAGGCCGCGCTGATGGCGCGCTACATGACCACCGTGTGAAGGTCAAAATGGATTTGATCCTCTGGCGCCATGCCGATGCCGGTGAACCATCGGCCGACCTGCAGGTGGACGACTTGCAACGCCCGCTGACCGCACGCGGCGAAAAACAGGCCAAGCGCATGGCCGAGTGGCTGAACCGGTTTTTGCCCGACACCACCCGCATCCTGACCAGCCCGGCGCTGCGCTGCCGGCTCACCGCCGAAACGCTGGGCCGCAAGCCGCGTGTGGTCGAGGCCCTGGCCCCCGGTGCATCGCACACCCAGGCCTTGGCGGCGGCGCGCTGGCCCGACAGCCGCGAGCCAGTGCTGCTGGTGGCCCACCAGCCGATGCTGGGCCAGTTGGCGGCCTATCTGATGGGCGGGGCGGGCACGCTGGATGCCGAGCCCTGGGCGGTGCGCAAGGGCGCGGTGTGGTGGCTGCGCCACCGCGAGCGCGACGGCGTGGACGAGGTGGTGCTGGTGTCCGTGAGGACGCCGGAAAAGCTTTAGTGGCTTGCGGCGGGGGCAGGGGCCTGGCCTGGTGTCAGCACCAGCTTCAAGCTGTCCTGCCTGGCCCAGGTTTCGGCCTCTTCGCGCAACTGGTGCAGCGTGCGTGGATGGCTGGTGGCCCACGCATCAGCAAAGCCCAGCCGCGCCTGCCGGCCGTCACGCAGCAGGCGCAGCGCCCGGCTGTCGACCAACGTGCGGGCATGGCACTTGATCACCGCCAGCCGCAGCGCCAACACCTGCCAGGCAAAGCGCTCGCTGATCAACTGCGGCTCAATCTTGCGCAGCCCACCGCGCTGGCCCAGCACCAGATCGGCCATGCGGCGCTGCTGGCTTTGCGAGAAGCCCGGTGCGTCCACATGCGCCAGCAGGTAGGCGCTGTGGCGGTGATGGTCGTGGTGCGACACCATCAGCCCGATCTCGTGCAGGTCACAGGCCCAGCCCAGCTCGCGCAGCGCTTCGCCGTCATCGGCTGCGTCGTCCACCTCTCCGGCCCCGCCGGCACCCAGCATGACGCCCTTCAGCAAGCCCAGCGCGATGCTGCGCACCCGCGCCGCTTGCGTCGTGTGCACTTCAAACCGCTGCTGCAGCGCTGCCACTGTGTGGTCTCGCAAGTCGCCGCCGCCAGCCTCGCGACGTGCCGCATGGCGCTCGTGCAGATCGATGATCACGCCCTGGCGCAGTGCGCCCTTGGCCGGCCGCAACTCGTTGATGCCGAAGTGCGTTGCCAGCGTGTACAGCAGCGCCAGGCCACCGCCGACGATGGCTTGGCGGTCGGCGCGCAGCGACGGCAACACCAGCTTGTCCGCGCTGCCGGCAGCCAGGCACTGGGCGATGCACCAGCGCAGGCCCTCGGGGGTGATCGTGCCGTCACTGACGCCGGCCGCCGCCAGCACCTGCGACACCGCGCCGGCTGTGCCCGACGAGCCCAGCGCCTCGCGCCAGTGCTGCGGCGCAAACGGCGCCAGTGCTTCTTCCAGCTCGGCGCCGGCGGCCACCTGGGCGTCGCGGAAGCGCTGCTCGCTGAAGCCGCCATCGGGAAACCAGCGCATCGACAAGCTCACGCTGCCCACCTTGAACGATTCCGCCACGCGCACCGTGCGGCCCTGGCCGATGATCATCTCGGTGCTGCGCCCACCGATGTCGATCACCAACCGTGGTACGTCGCTGGGCTGCAGGAATGACACGCCGGCATAGATCAGCCGCGCCTCTTCGCGGCCCGACACCACCTCGATCGCAAAACCCAGCGCAGCCTGGGCGCGCTGCAAAAACGCATCGCGGTTGCGCGCCTCGCGCAAGGTCTGGGTGGCCACCGCGCGCACCTGCGCCGGCTCAAAGCCTTGCAGGCGCTGGGCAAAGCGGCGCAGGCAATCCAGGCCGCGCTGCGCCGCTACTTCGGTCAGGCAGCCACTGGCATCCAGCCCGCCGCCCAGCCGCACGGTTTCTTTCAGGTAAGCGATGCGCCGGTAGCGGCCGCGCTGAAGCTGGGCGATTTCGAGGCGGAAGCTGTTGGATCCGATGTCGATCGCGGCCAGTGCTGCGCTGGCGCTGGGAGGGCGTAAAGGCATAAGGCCGGCATGGTATCGGCAAAACTTGGGCAAACCCCAGGCAAACCCTGGTTTGACCCGCTGCGCCGAAAGCCTGCCGATGCCTTCCTAGAATGCCGGGCTTCAACCCCCACCTGTCCCCAGGAGCCCGCATGTTGCGTGAAGACATTGACAGCCTTGCCCCCGGCCGCGATTTCAGCCGCCGTGACTTTGTCCGCAGTTCGGTGGGCAGCGGCTTTGCCGCCGCCGTGCTGCCGGTGATGGCGCAAACCGTGATCAAGACCGACACCACCGGCCTGCTGGCCGGCGAGGTGACGATCCCCGTTGGCGACTTCAAGATGCCGGCCTACCGCGCCGCGCCGGTGGGCAAGCCCAACGCCCCGGTGGTGCTGGTGATCAGCGAGATATTCGGCGTGCACGAGCACATTGCCGATGTGGCGCGGCGCTTTGCCAAGGCGGGTTACTTTGCGATCGCGCCCGAGCTGTTTGTGCGCCAGGGTGACGCCGGGTCCTACGGCGAGATTGCCAAGCTGATTGCCGAGGTGATCAACAAGGTGCCCGATGCCCAGGTGATGGGTGATCTGGATGCCACCGCCGCCTGGGCCCGCAGCCAGGGCGCCGATACCGGCAAGCTGGCCATCACCGGGTTTTGCTGGGGTGGGCGCATCACCTGGCTGTATGCCGCGCACAACCCGGCGGTCAAGGCCGGCGTGGCCTGGTACGGCCGGCTGCTGGGGCCGACGTCGCCGCTGAATCCGGCGCACCCGGTGGATGTGGTGGCCAAGCTCAACGGCCCGGTGCTGGGCCTGTATGGCGAGAAGGATGGCGGCATCCCGCTCGACACCGTGGACAAGATGAAAGCCGCGCTGGCCGGTGGCAGCGCAGCGGCCAAAAAATCCGAGTTTGTGATCTACCCGGATGCGCCGCATGCCTTCAACGCCGATTACCGGCCCAGCTACCGCAAAGAAGCGGCGGACGATGGCTGGATGCGCTGTCTGGCCTGGTTCAAGGCCCAGGGCGTGGCCTGAGATCTCTGACCGCGCTGGATGATCCTGTTCCATATCGTGCTGGCCACCCTGGCCGGTGGTGTGCTGTCGGTGCTGATCGCGGCGTCGCTGACGGTGGTGCTGCTGGGCCGCATCGTGCGGCATCTGGTCAGCCTGTCGGTGGGTGTGCTGCTGGGCACCGCGCTGCTGCATGTGCTGCCCGAGGCGTTCGAGAGCAAGGTCGAGCCACACCGGCTGTTTGCCA
>JANOBL010001041.1:0-2442 GCA_031411635.1 Betaproteobacteria bacterium | reverse complement strand
CCCTTGAAGTCGGCCTTGCCGGTACCGGGGTCGCTGGCCTTGACGGCGAGCATTTCCTTGGCCAGGTAGTACGGGTCGCTGAACTGGATCTGCTCGGCCCGGCCCAGGGTGTAGGCCAGGTTGGCCACCGTGATGTCCACGCGGCCCATCTTGACCTCGGGCACCCGCGCTTCCACCGACAGTGGCGTGACCTTGGCCGCAACGCCCAGGCGCTTGGCGATCGCCGTGCACAGGTCGACATCGAAACCGACCATCTCGCGCGTTTTCGGGTCCGGCGCGGCAAACGGCGGAACATCGGCAAAAGTGCCGCAGCGCAGTTCCTTGCGCTGCTGGATGTCCTGCAACTGGTCCGCCTGGGCCGCCAGGCTGGCGCCGCCCAGGCAAAGGGTGAGAACGGCGAGAGAGAGCGTGGAACGTGGGATGGCCATCGGTGACTCCTTGGGGTGAAGGGTTGGGCTCAGTCAGTGGGAACGCAGGTCGGACAGAAAGCGTTGCGCGCGCGGATGCTGGGGCCTGAGGAAAAAGGTCTCGGGCGCGGCCGACTCGAGAATGCAGCCGGCATCCATGAACCAGACGCGGTCGGCGACCTCGCGCGCGAAGTTCATCTCGTGGGTGACGCACATCATCGTCATGCCGTCGCCGGCCAGGCTGCGCATCACCGCCAGCACCTCGCCGACCATCTCGGGGTCGAGCGCGCTGGTCGGTTCGTCGAACAGCATTGCCGGTGGCGCCATCGCCAGCGCACGGGCGATTGCCACCCGCTGCTGCTGGCCACCGGAGAGCTGTCCGGGAAAAGACGGCGCCTTGGCCGCCAGCCCGACGCGTTCCAGCAGTTGCATCGCCTTGTCACGCGCCTCGGCGCGCTTGACGCCGTTGACATGCATCGGCGAGAGCATCACGTTGTCCAGCGCCGAAAGATGCGGGAACAGATTGAAGCTCTGGAATACAAAGCCGATGCGGCTGCGCAGGCGGTTCAACTGCGCGCTGCCCATCGCGGCGTGCATGTCGTGGCCGTCGACCTTCACCTGGCCCGACTTGATCTCCTCGAGCCGGTTCACAGTGCGGATCAGCGTCGACTTGCCCGATCCCGACGGACCGCAGACCACCACCACCTCGCCCTTCTTGACCTCGGCGTTGATGTCGGTCAGTGCCTGGTAGTCCCCGTACCACTTGTTGACGTTGCTGAAGTTGATCATTGCGATTTGCCTCGAAAAGCGGCTCAGGGCTCGGCCGCCAGAACCTGTGCTGCGGCGGGCTGACTGGTGGCCGCACGCGCCGCGCCGTTGCCGGCCCGCTTGGCCTCGATGCGCCGTTCCAGCTTTGCCGCCACCCAGGTCAGGCTCCAGCAGACGACGAAGTAAATGACGGCGAGCAGGAAGAACACCTGGAACGGCTTGGTCAGCAACTGGTTGTTGATCTGGTTTGCGGCGAAGGTCAGCTCCGGGACGTTGATGACATAACCCAGCGTCGTCTCCTTGATCGTCGAGACGAACTGGCTGAGCATGCTGGGCAGCATGTTGAACAGCGCCTGCGGCAGGATCACCAGCCGCATCGCGCCCAGGTGGCTGTGCCCCAGTGCACGCGCGGCTTCCATCTGGCCCCTGGGCAGTGCCTCGATGCCGGCGCGCACCACCTCGGCCAGGTAGGCCCCCTCGTACAGCACCAGCGTCACCAGCATCGTCAAGAAGCCCGAGACGTTGTGGCCGATCAGCAGCGGCACCAGAAAGTAGACCCACAGGATGATCATCAGCAGCGGCACGCCACGCGCCAGGTAGATCAATGCCGTGGCCGGCCAGTTGAGCCAGCGCCAGCGTGAGAGACGCGCCAGCGCCAGCAGCACACTGAGCGGAAACGCCAGCACGATGCCCAGCACCGACAGGATCAGCGTGCAGGCGATGCCGCCCAGCGGCCCGTTCGGGTACTGGCCGATCAGCAGCAGCAGCCAGTTGTCGCGGACGATCTGAATCACGCTGTCCATCGATCACCTCGCCCCGCTGAGGCGCGTGCGGCGCTCCAGCATCGCGCCGCCAACCATGATCAGCAGCGAGAAACCCAGGTACAGCAGCGTCGCCAGCAGGTAGGTCTCGAAGGTGCGGAAGCTCTGGTTCTCGATCTCCTTCACCGCGTGTGTCAGCTCGGCGACGCCGATGGCCATCGCCAGACTGCTGTTCTTGAACAGCGAGACGCTGTGGTTGACCAGCGCGGGAACCGCATTGCGCACGGCCTGCGGCATCAGCACATGGCGCATTGCGCCGATGAAGCTGTGGCCCAGCGCACGCGCGGCTTCGGCCTGGCCGGCTGGCACCGAGCGCAGGCCCGAGCGCAGGTCTTCACTGAAGTAGGCGGCCTGGCACAGCCCCAGGCCGATGATCGCAAACACCGCCTCGGCGCTGTGCTCGGACAGCCAGCCCTGCAGCGCGCCCGGCAGCAGGCTGGCGATGC
>JANOBL010001040.1:0-5574 GCA_031411635.1 Betaproteobacteria bacterium | reverse complement strand
CGGTGCAGGACAACCTGGCGCTTGGCGCCTACCGCCATGCCGCACGCGCCGCCGCGCACGAGACGCTGGACGTAGTTTTTTCGCTGCTGCCGGTGTTGAAGGAGCGGCGCACGCGGTTGGCGGGCTCGATGTCGGGCGGGCAGCAGCAGATGGTGGCGATTGGCCGCGCGCTGATGGCGCGGCCCAGGCTGCTGCTGATGGACGAGCCCTCGCTGGGCCTGTCGCCGCTGATCGTGGCTGAGATGTTCAAGATCATCCGGCGCATCAACGAGCGTGGTGTCTCGGTGCTGCTGGTGGAGCAGAACATCCATCAGGCGCTGGAAGTTTCGCAGCAGGCCTATGTCATCGAGCAGGGCCGCATCGTCACCTCGGGCAAGCCGGCGGCGCTGCTCAGCAACCCGAAGACTCTGGAGGCCTACCTTGGCGTCTGATCCAGCCCCCGCCGTACCCGCCGTGCCAGCCGCGCTGCGGCGTGTTGTCACCGGCCACGCCAGCGACGGCAGCAGTGTTGTTGCCCAGCAGGCGACACCCCCATGCACCCATCTGTTCAAGCACATCCCGGGCATGGTTTCGCGCCTGGTCTGGGCCACTGCGCCGGTGCCGGGCCTGCCGTTCGACGGCTCCGACCCCACAGCGCAGGTCACGAACTTCATCCCGGGTGCGGGCGAGACCCGTTTCATCATCGTCACTTTTCCGCCCGACCGGGTGTTTGCGTCGCCAGGCTTCGACGGCGCGGCCGCGCTGCGCGAAAACCTGGCGGTCAGTCCGGGTCTGGCCGAACGCTTCGAGCCTGACGGCCTGCACACCACCCCCACGGTGGACTACGCCATTGTGCTGGCCGGCGAGATCTGGCTGGAACTGGACGGCGGGCACAGCACGCACTTGCAGCAGCACGACGTGGTGATCCAGCACGGCACGCGCCACGCCTGGCGCAACCAGAGCGAGCACCCGGCCACGCTGGCCTTTGTGCTGATCGGCGCATCAGCCATCGAAGCGCCCTCAAACAACCTGAACGACCACGGAAAACAAGCATGAGCGACACAACGATTGAACGCATCCTCGGCCGCCGCGTCTGGGTCTCACGCGGCCGCCCGACGGTGGAAGCCGAGGTGCGACTGCGCAATGGCCTGCTGGGGCGCGCCATTGCACCCGCAGGTGCATCCACCGGCACCGGCGAGGCGCTGGACCTGCGCGACGGTGGCGCGCGCTTTGCCGGCATGGGTGTGGCACGCGCTTGCGCGGCTGTGAACGGGTTGATCTCACCGGCACTGGCCGGCCGGGACATTGCCGACCAGCAAGCGCTCGATGCGTTGCTGGTGGCGCTGGACGGCACCGCCAACCGCAGCCACATCGGTGGCAATGCGCTGGTGGCCACCTCGATGGCATTGGCGCATGCCAGCGCGGCAGCGGCAGGCCTGCCGCTCTGGCAGCACCTGGCTGGGGATCGCGCGCTGCGCTTGCCACTGCCGGAAATCCAGATCTTCGGTGGCGGTGCGCACGCTGCAAGGCGTGTTGATGTGCAGGACTTCATGGTCATGTGCCCGGCAGCCGGCTCGTTCACCGAAGCGCTGGAGTGGACGGCCGAGATCTACCTGGCCGCCGGGGCCTTGCTGAAGAAGGCCGGCACGCTGCAGGGCGTGGCCGACGAGGGCGGCTACTGGCCTGCGTTTTCGTCCAACGAACAGGCCCTCGACACCTTGATGCAGGCCATCGTCGATGCCGGGCTGCGGCCGGGCGAGCAGGTGGGCATCTCGCTGGACATCGCGGCGTCCGAGTTTGGCCGCAACGGGCGCTACGAGTTGGCGCTGGACGGCCGCACGCTCGATACCGACGGCATGATCGACATGCTCAGCGGCTGGTTGCAGCGCTACCCGATCCTGTCGATCGAAGACCCGTTGGCCGAGGACGACCCCGAAGGGTTCAAGCGCTTCTGCGCTGCCCACGGCGCGCACTGCCAGGTCATTGGGGATGACTTTCTGGTGACCAACGCGGCCCGTGTGCGCGCCGCTGCCGACAGCCACGCGGTAAATGCCGTGCTGATCAAACCCAACCAGGCCGGCACGCTCAGCGAAGCCCACGCCGCGCTGGTGGCCGGCAAGGCGGCAGGCTTCGGCACCATCGTCTCGGCGCGCTCGGGCGAGAGCGAGGACGTGACGATTGCCCACCTCGCCGTCGGCTGGAATGCCGGGCAACTGAAGGTGGGCTCGTTCTCGCGCTCCGAGCGCATGGCCAAGTGGAACGAGGTGCTGCGCATTGAAGAGGCTCTCGGAGGTCTCGGAGGTCTCGGCAGTCGCGCCGGGTTCTGGGGCTGGGACGCGCTGCCGTTTCGCCGCAGGGCCTGATCGAATGACACAAATACGCAAGGATAGAGCGATGAAAACAGTACGCCTGATCGGCATCTCGGGCAGCCTGCGCAAGGCTTCGCACAACACCGCCATCCTGCGCACGCTGCAGCAGCGGCTGCCGCAGGGCGTGGAACTCGCGCTGCTGCCGCTGGACGACATGCCCTTGTACAACGGCGATCTGGAGTTGCCCGAACCACCGCCCGCCGTTGCCGCCTTCAAGGCGGCGGTGCAGCAGGCCGATGGCCTGGTGCTGTGCTCGCCGGAGTACAACGCTGGTACTTCTGGCGTATTGAAGAACGCGCTGGATTGGGCGTCGCGGCCCGGCAATGCGGCGCCGCTGCGCGGCAAACCCGTGTTGATCATCAGCAGTTCGCCGGCCTTTACCGGCGGTGCGCGTGCCCATGCACAACTGCGTGAGACGCTGGCCAGCACGCTGTCGCGCGTGGTCGTGTTTGCGCCGGTGGTGATTGCCGGCGTGCACGACAAGATCAAGGACGGCCGCTTGGTTGACGAACCAAACATCCTGTTTGCGCTCGGTGCGATTGCCGCGCTGGTGGATGAAGTGCGGGCAGTTGCCTCTGCCTAGCAGCCACGTCAACGCCTTTCACTCCATCCCACCCCCACCACCGCTGGAGTAGCCCATGCTGCCCGTCGTCGACCTGCGTCCCCCGTTCAATATCACCCGCAGCAGCCACATTGTGCTGCAGGTGACCGACCTGAAAAAGAGCCGGGATTTCTACGTCAAGATCGTCGGCCTCGTCGTCAGTGACGAGACTGACGACGTCTGCTACCTGCGCGGCCTCACCGAGGCTTGCCACCACAGCCTGGTGCTGATGCGGGCACAGGGCGAGCCAAGCTGCAAACGCGTCGGCTTTCGCGTCTACCTGGACGAAGACCTGGACGCTGCCTACAAGTGGTTCAAGGCAGAGGGTTTACCGGCCGAGTGGGTGCACAGGTCGTACCAGGGCCGCACCCTGCATGTGGAAGACCTCTACGGCACCAAGCTTGAGCTGTGCGCGCACATGACGGTGTGCGAACGAATCTTTCTGAAGTTCGAGCAGTTCACCGGTGCCCATGCCCAGCGGCTGGACCACTTCCAGATCTTTGCACCCGACACCTGGAAGTCTTGCGAGTTCTACAGCCGGCTGGGTTTCCGCAACTCGGAATACCTGGCGCATGGCGACAAGCTGCTGGGCGCGTTCATGTTCCGCAAGGGCACCTGCCTGGACCTGGCGATCGTCGAGGGCGAGGGCCCGAAGATGCACCACTTCGCCTACATCATCCCGGAGTCGCACCTGATCTTCACGGCCTGCGATCTGGCGGGCAACTTTGGCTATGGCGGCTCGGTGGACCGGGGCCCTGGCCGCCACGGCCCTGGCGGCATGCTCTACGTGTACTTGATGGACCCCGACGGCCACCGTATCGAGTTGTGCGATGGCCATTACCAGACTATCGACACCGAAGTGGAGCCAGTGCGCTGGGACGCCGGCTCGCTGAGCACCAATGTGCGTTGGGGCCTGCCCGCCACCGAGCACTGGTACTTCCATGCCACGCCATTTGATGGCGCCCGCACCACCGCGCCCGACAAGCGGCCCAGCCCGCAGACGCTGGAAGCCCTGATCCTGAAGCAGGCCGCTGCAGCCGCCCGTTGAACCGCCAGACAACCCGAAAGCCAAGCCCATGGCCAGAGTCAAATACCTCCACCGCGCCGACAGCCCGAACCAGCCGCTCTTTGACCGCCTGGAACGCGAGCGAAAGCTGCCCACCGCCAACATCTTTTTGGCGCTGACGCAGACGCCGGACATCCTGGACGGCTTCTTGACCTATGCCAATTCGCTGCGCAGCTCGCCATTGAATCCGGCGCTGCGTGAACTGGCGATCCTCACCGTCGGCCACCTGACGAACTCGCGCTACGAGATTGCGCACCACCAATCACATGGGCTGAAAGCCGGGCTGACGCAGGCCCAACTCGATGCCGTGCCGCAGTTCGAGACCTCGCCGCTGTACAGCGAGCAGCAAAAGGCCGTCATGGCCTTGGCGAAGGAATCGACGCTGAGCGTCGATGTCAGCGCCGAGACCTGGCGCCAGGTTGCGGCCTTCTTGAATGAGCCCGAGCTGATTGCCTTGGTCGTGGTGGTCGCTTGGTACAACTCCGGCGTGCGCATCATGGCCGGCCTGGCCATCGAGCTTGAGGCCGATCACGGCTGATCGCCTCAGCCCAATCAGAACCTTCACAAGGAGACAAACATGATCCGTTTTCAATCCATTCAAGGCCGGCGGGCCCTGCTGCTGGGCACCGGCGGCGCGCTGCTGGCCGCTGCGATGCCGGTGCTGGCCCAGGCGCCGGCAGGCACGGCTATCCGCGTTGGCGGCACGCTGCCGCTGACCGGGCCACTGGCCTCGGTGGGTGGCATCCACAAGATCGCCGCCGAAGTCTTTGTTGACGGCATCAACAAGCGGGGCGGCTTGCTGGGCCGCAAGCTGGAGTACGTTCTGCTTGACGACCAGTCGCAACCCGCCAGCGCACGCACGCTGTACGAGCGCTTGATCACCGCCGAGAAGGTGGACTTGCTGATGGGCCCCTACGGCACCAGCGCCATCATTGCGGCGATGGGCGTTGCGCAGCGCTTCAACAAGCTGTTCATCCAAAGCAGCCTGGGCGACCCGAGCCTGGCGCCGTATGAACTGCAGTTTCCGGCCTTGCCACTGGGCCCCGACCCGCGATCGGTGGACACCGAGGTCATGCTCGACGCCTTCGCCAGCCTGCCCAACGGGCCGAAGACAGTGGCGTTTGTCACCAGCAAATTCCCGTCGGCGCTGGACTTGGCCAAAGGCGGGCAGGAAGTGGCCGAGAAGCGTGGCCTGAAGACCGTGCTGTCGCTGGAGTACGAATTTGGCACGCGTGATTTCGGCAGCATCGCTGCGCGCATCAAGGACGCCAACCCGGACCTGCTGTGGTCGGGCGCGGTGGGCATGGAGGCGGCGCAGTTGCTCGACGCGATGAAGCGCATCGACTACCTGCCCAAGCGCCACTTCTACCTGTTTCCCGCGCCGGGCCCGACCGCCGCCAACCCCCATGCCAACGGCTTGACCAGCCTGACCTGGTTCGAGGACCACGCACCGTTCACGGCCAACACCGGCGCGGCCGACTTTGTCGCCGCCTACACCCAGCGCGCCAAAGACGCCGCGCTGCCGTACCCGGTGGCCGAGTACCAGGCCGCCTCGGAGT
>JANOBL010001039.1:0-7845 GCA_031411635.1 Betaproteobacteria bacterium | reverse complement strand
TTTGCCACCGGGTGCTGGGCCATTCTGCGCTGGGGGTTGTGCAGGGCCGGCTGGTGCTGGAGGCGCAGCGCGACCTGGCCTACACCACGCTCAGCATCAAGCAGATTGCCGGTGGCCTGGGGTTTGCCGATGCCGGTTACTTCTCACGCTTTTTCCAGCGCCAGACGGGGCACACACCCAGCGCCTGGCGCGCACTGGCGGCGCGCTGAGTTGGCTCCCTCCCCCGGGCAGGGGGAAGGAGCCAACCCACCAGGGCTCGTGATGCTTGTCACACCCCCGTGTTGGGTTGGCCCGCAACCAGCCGGCATGGCCGGCCTGTGCCTCCGGGTTCGGGGTCAAGTTAGGCCCCCGCCTTGCCGAAAGCCCAGGTCATGCAGGGAAAAACCTGCGCTGCGCTGGAAGTCCACAAGCCATGTCGTTGAATGTCGGTGTTGAAGAGTTGCGTGTTGGCATGTTTGTCCACCTCGATCTGGGCTGGTGGGCGCATCCGTTTGCGCTGTCCAGTTTTGTGGTGTCGACGCCCGAGCAGATCGAAACCATCCGTGGCCTGGGCTTGAAGACACTGCGCTGGAGCCCCGAAAAAAGCCAGTTGGCCAGCGCGCCGGGCACGGCGGCGGTGGACGATGCCGAGCCGGTGTCGTCGGTGGATGCCAACATCCCGGCCACCGCCGACCCGGCCACCGCCGAGGCCGCCCCAACGGCACCCACCGCAGCCCGCCCCCGCCCCACGCCGCCCAGCCCGCTGGCCGCCCAGCGCGACGCCCAGCGCCTTTGCGAGAAGCAATACCAGGAGGCCGGCGTGGCCTGGCACGAGGCCCAGCGCCAGGTGCCGCGCGCGCCCGAGCAGGCCCGCGCCATCACCGAAGGCCTGACCCAGGCCTTGCTGGCCAAGATGATGGTGGACCGCGAGATGTGTGTGCGGGTGCTGTCCGACGTGGCGGGCGATCCTGCGTCGGCGCATGCGATGAACGTTGCGGTGATCTCGCTGCTGATGGCGCGGGTGTTTGGGTTTGACGAGTGCGACATGCTGGACATCGGCGTTGGTGCGCTGCTGCACGACGTGGGCAAGCTGGACCTGCCCGAGCGCACCCGCCATGCCGACGGCCGGGGGGACGTGCGCCCCAGCGCCGCCGATGCCACGCTGTACCGCGACCATGTGGCGCTGGGCGTGGCGCATGGCCGCCGCATGGGCCTGGCCGACGGTGCACTGGCCGTGCTGGCCCAACACCATGAGATGGTGGACCGCAGCGGGTTCCCCGAGCGCCTGCACGGCGAGCGCATGAGCACCGCCGCGCGCATCGTCGCGCTGGTCAACCGCTACGACAACCTGTGCAACCCGCCGCACAGCGCGCTGGCGCTGACGCCGCACGAGGCGCTGTCGCTGATCTTTGCGCAGGGCCGCTCCAAGTTTGACAGCACGATGCTCAATGCCTTCATCCGCATGATGGGCGTGTACCCACCCGGCTCGGTGGTGCAACTCACCGACGACCGCTATGCCACCGTGGTCAGCGTCAACTCGTCGCGCCCGCTCAAGCCCCGGGTGCTGGTCTGCGACAGCGCCGTGCCGATGGACCAGGCCTTGCTGCTCAACCTGGACGGCCATGCCGACCTGGGCATCCGGCGCAGCCTGAAGCCCGGCCAGTTGCCGGCCGCCGCGCGCGATTACCTGTCGCCCCGGCCGCGCACGGTGTACTTTTTTGAGCCAGTGGCCTTGCCCATCCACCCCGCCATGGAAGACCCTGGCGCGTGACCAGCGGCGCCGCCCCCGCCGCACTGGCGGCCTGGTGCAGCCTGCTCCAGGTGCTGGGCCAGCCGGCCTGGCTGGTCTGCGCCCGGCGCTGCGTGGTGCTGGCCATCAATGCCCAGGCGCTGGCGCTGCTGGGCCGCAGCGAGGCCGATTGGCTGGGCCAGGCCGCCGATGGGCTGATCGCCACACCCGAAGACCTGGCGTTCTGGGAGGCCGCCCGCAGCGGTGATGCCAGCCCGCTGCAATCCGACACGGTGCTGCTGGACGGCAGCGGCCGGCTGCTGCCGGTGACGCGCTACATCCGCAAGCTCTCGCCGCTGGCGGCGGCACAAGACCCACCCCCACCCTACCTGGTCACGGTGCTGGACCGCAGCCAAAGCCAACAAGCGCTGGACGAGCGCGACCGCTTGGTGGCCGAGCTGCAGGCCACGCTGGAATCCACCGCCGACGGCATCCTGGTCACCGACCTGGCGGGCCAGATCCGCGGCTTCAACCGCCGCTTTGCGCAGATCTGGGGCTTGCCCGAGACCCTGCTCACCGAGCGCCGCGACGAGGCCGTGTTCGACTGGATGCGCCGCAGCGTGACCGACCCCATCGGCTACAGCCTGCGCCTGGCCGCGATCAGCGAGGCCACCTTGCTGCAGGCCAGCGAGCGGCTGCTGCTGCACTCGGGCCAGGTGATCGAGCGGGTCACGCAGCCGCAAAACAGCCGGGGCCGGCCCTGTGGCCGGGTCTGGTCGTTCCGCGACCAGACCGAGATGGTGGCCGCCAGCCACCGCATCGAGACGCTGTCGTCCACCGATGCACTCACCGGTTTGAGCAACCGCCGCCAGCTCACGCTGAGCCTGGCCGATGCCATCGGCCGCACCGGCCGGCGCGGTGGGGTGCTGGCGCTGCTGCTGCTGGACCTGGACCGTTTCAAGCAGATCAACGACAGCCTGGGCCAGGCGGTGGCCGACCACGTGCTGCTGGATTGCGCCGACCGCATCCAGGCCCATGCACGTCAAGGCGACCTGGTGGCGCGCATCGGCGGCGACCAGTTTGCGCTGCTGGTCAACGACACCGACGGCAGCGGCGCCGAGACCGCCGCTGGCCGTTTGCTGGCGGCGGTGTCGCAGACCTGCTCGGTCGATGGGCTGCAGTTCACGCTCACCGGCAGCGTGGGCGTGGCGCTGTTTCCGCAAGACGGCAGCGATGCCGAGCAGCTCGTGCGCCATGCCGAATCGGCGATGCGGCGCGCCAAGCAGGGCGGCCGGGCGTGTTTCCGCTTCCACCAGCCGCAGCAGGATGCCGACATGCGCCAGCGCATGCGGCTGGACCATGCGATGCGCCAGGCCCTGGCCAGCCAGCGTTTCCGGCTGCACTACCAGCCACAGATCGATTTGAAGACCGGTGCGGTGATCGGCGCCGAGGCGCTGATCCGCTGGCGCGACCCCGAGCTGGGCGAGATCTCACCCGGCCAGTTCATCCCGGTGGCCGAAGAAACCGGTTTCATCATCGCCATCGGCGACTGGGTGCTGGCGCAAGCCGTGCACCAGGCCGCGCTGTGGGCCCGCGCCGGCCTGGTGATGCCGGTGTCGGTCAATGTGTCGGCACTGCAGTTTCAGCAGGCCGGTTTCATCGACCGGGTGGCGGCGGTGCTGCGTGAGCACAAGCTGTCGGGTGCGCTGCTGGAGCTGGAGCTGACCGAATCGATCCTGGTGCACGATGCCGACGAGGCCTTGTCGCGGCTGTCGCAACTCTCGCAGCTTGGCGTGCGACTGGCGATCGACGACTTTGGCACCGGCTACTCCAGCCTGTCCTACCTGAAGCGCTTTCCGATCGACCGGCTCAAGATCGACCGCAGTTTTGTGCTGGGCGTGCCGGGTGACGACAGCGATTGCGCGATCGTGCGTGCGGTGGTGCAACTGGCCCAGGCGCTGGGCCTGAAGGTGATCGCCGAGGGGGTTGAAACCGAGCCGCAGCGCGCCTTTTTGCGCGATCTGGGCTGCGACGAGTTCCAGGGCTTTTTGTACGCCCCGGCGCTGGACGCCATCAGCTTTGAGCAGCGGGTGCGCGGTGGCCGTGCGCGCAGCGCGCGCCCCCGGCTGAGCCTGGTGCTGCGCTGATTTTTGGGCGCCGGGCCTGCCTGGCCTGAAACCCAAGCGCGATTGGGTTAAGATGGCCCATGCCAACCGTTCTGCCCGTCTTCAAGGGCTGGCGCGTGGTGATCGATCCCAACGATCACCTTCCGCCGCATGTCCATGTGATCGGCGCTGAAGAGCACGCGCGGTTTGAATTGCGCTGCAGCCTGGGGCAGGCGCGGCTGCTGAGCAACATCAGGTTCCGGCTCGAGCAGCTCAAACTGATCGAGGCCTACTTGTTGAACCACCTTGCCCACCTTTGCAGCGAATGGGGACGAATCCATGGCCACCACTGACGGCGATATGTCGATGATCGATAACGCAAGCTTTGCCAAAGCCTCGGCGCGTGGGCGCCGTTTGCTGGCGCGCGGGCCATTGGCCACCGCCGCCAGGTACGAAGCCGGCCGCATCCATGTGGAACTGGACAACGGATGCGCGTTTGAATTTCCGGTAGCGCAGGCACAAGGCCTGGCGGGCGCAAAAGAAACGGCGCTTCGGACCATCGAAGTTTCAGCGGCAGGGCTGGGCCTGCACTGGCCGAAGCTGGATGCCGACCTGTACGTGCCCGCCCTGGTCAAAGGCATCCTGGGCACCAAGCAGTGGATGACGCAGATTGGCGCGGCGGGGGGCCGGGCGGCCACTGTCGCCAAGGCCGCCGCCGCCCGAGCCAATGGCAAGCTCGGCGGCCGGCCGCGCAAACCCCCGGCGCTGGACACGGCATAGCCCAAGCCACCCCATGCTTTTGTTGGAAAGCGGGCAATGACCAGCACGGCGCTTGAGCCGCAGCAAGGGACAATGCAGGCTCTTGGCAGCCCTGCCTGCCGCCAGACTATGTGCCTGCGAGAGGCTCCGATGATCTACAAGTTCAAAAGCAAGGCCAGCGGCGACGTGCTGATGCTGGGCCCCAACGGCGATGCGATGCTGCGTGCCATCGGCCGTGAGCCTGCCGCCCAGGGCATCATCGCGCCGGCCGCCTGTGCGGCGGCGATTGCCGCGATCGAGCAGGCGGTTGCCGCCGACGAAGCCGCCCGCGCCGAAGCCGAGCGCGAGGCTGCTGCCAATGGCCAAACCCTGGCGCCACGCGACGGTGTGGGCCTGCGCCAGCGGCTGTGGCCGATGGTGGATTTGCTGAAACGCGCCGCCGCCGCCGGGGTGCCGGTGGTCTGGGGTGTATGAAGCCCTGGCTGGCTGAGCTTTGCCGGCCGGAGGCCGGACCGTGAGGCTGTGGAGCACCGCCTGGAGCAATGGCGAGGCCATCCCCCAGCGCCATGCCGCAGGCCGCTTGCTGGGCGATGACAGCGTCGGCTTTTCCGACAACCTGAGCCCGCCGCTGGCCTGGGCCGATCTGCCCGGCGGCACCCGCTCACTGGCGCTGATCTGCCATGATTTTGATGTGCCCAGCCGGCGCGACGATGTCAACCAGCCCGGGCATGAGGTGCCGGCCGATCTGCCCCGGGTGGATTTTTTCCACTGGGTGCTGGTTGATTTATCGCCCGATTGCAGCGGCTTTGACGAAGGCCAGTGGAGTTGCGGCTTCACGCCGCGTGGCAAACCCGGACCGGCCGCAGCCGGTGGTGCACGCCAGGGCCTGAACGATTACACCGGCTGGTTTGCCGATGACGCGGCGCTGTGCGGCCGCTACTTCGGGTATGACGGGCCGTTTCCACCGTTCAACGATTCGCTGGTGCACCACTATGTGTTCACGCTGTACGCGCTGGACCTGGCGCGGCTGCCGGTGGTGGCTGATTTCACCGGCGCCCAGGTGCGCGCCGCGCTGACCGGCCATGTGCTGGGTGCGGCCACCTGGTCGGGCACCTACAGCTTGAACCGGCGGCTGCGTGGCTAGCTCCCTCCCCCGGGCAGGGGGAGGGCTGGGGTGGGGGTCGAATGCTGGCGGGCTCTGGCATCAATACCCCATCTTGCAGAGGCTCTGGCATCTTGACCCCCATCCCGTCCTTCCCCCCGGGAGGGGGAAGGAGCAGACGGGCGCTGCGCGCTGAACCATGGATTGCACCCGCCTGATCGCGATCCGCCACGGCCAGACCGACTGGAACGCCGAGTGGCGGCTGCAAGGCCAGATCGACATCCCGCTCAACGCCCTGGGCCAGCGCCAGGCGGCTTGCCTGCCCGAGGCGCTGCGCCACGAGGGCCTGGCCGCCGTGGTCAGCAGCGACTTGGGCCGTGCCTGGCACACCGCCCAGGCACTGGCCGGGCCGCTGGGACTGCCGCTGCGCAGCGATGCCGGGCTGCGCGAGCGCTGTTTTGGTTTGTTGGAGGGCCAGACCCGGGCCGAGATCGATCAACGCTGGCCCGACGTGGCCAGGCGCTGGCACGCCCGCGAGCCCGACTTTGCACCCGACGGCGCCGAGACGCTGCGTGATTTTTCAGCCCGCTGCCTGGCGGCGGTGGCGCGTTTGGCGGCTGGCCATGCCGGCCAGGCGATTGCGCTGGTCAGCCACGGTGGGGTGCTGGATTGCCTGTACCGCGCCGCCACCGGGCAGGCGCTGGACACCCGGCGAAGCTGGCCGCTGGGCAATGCCGGCATCAACCGGCTGCTTTACACGTCTGAGGGTTTCACGCTGGTGGGCTGGAACGACAACGCCCACCTGGACGGCCTGGCCAGCGAGCCTGGGCAGGGCTGATCAGCGGCCGCGCCGCGTGGGCCGGCTGCAGGGCCGGCACCTGCCGGACTTGAGGCCGGCGCGTGTGCAGATCCACACGATTGACGCAAAACGTTACCGGCCAACGGGCTTGGGTTGTGACGCCGCGCTGCCGATAACCCGGCTGAAGAGGTCTCCCATGCGCCCAAGCCCTGCTCTGCCGTCCCCCCAATCCAGCGCCCACCGGCACACCCCGCAGCGCCGTGGTTTCACGCTGATCGAGCTGATGGTCACGCTGTCGGTGCTGGTGGTGGTGATGGCGGTGGCGGTGCCGTCGATGACCGATTTTGTCGCCAACAACCAGATGGCCAATGCCAAGACCAACCTGGCCGGTGCGGTGGCGCTGGCCCGCACCGAGGCGGCGCGGCGCGGCCGGGTGGTGTTTTTGCAGGCCATCGGCGACGGCCCCGAGGGCAACGAATACGTCAACGGCTGGGAGATCGTCGTCGACGACGATGGCAACGGCGCAGCCGGTGCCAACGAGACCCGGGTGCGCCGTGCTGCAGCCACCCAGGACAAGCTGATGCTCGGTGGGCCGCGCAGCCTGGCGTTCCGCGCCAGCGGGGCGCTGGTGGGCAGCAGCGCCGAGCTGTTCACGGTCTGCCGGCGCAGCGGCCAGCCGGCCGGCTACAGCATCACCGTGACGCCCAGCGGAGTGGCCGATGTGGCGGCCATCCACACCTGTGGTTGAGGGCGCCATGCACCGCCGCGCCCAGGGCCTTGCGCTGATGGAAGCCACCGTGGCGATCCTGCTGCTGTCGCTGTGTGCGCTGGCCTATGCCTCGCTGCAGTTGCGGGGCTTGTCGGCTGGCAGCAGCTCGATGTGGCGCAGCAAGGCCACATTGCTGGCCTACGAGATGGCCGACCGCATGCGCGCCAACCGCAGTGCAGTGACCGCCGGCCAGTACAACAGCCTGACCACGCCGCAGGCCGTCAGCGACTGCGGTGTGGACGCTGCCTGCAGTCCCGCCCGCATGGCGATGCTGGACTACGCGCTGTGGAGCGCCACCCTGGGCCGCGAGCTGCCCGGTGGCACCGGCGTGGTGTGCCTGGACGCCACGCCCGACGATGGCGACGCCACCGACAGCGGCTGCAGCGGCGGCGGCGCGATGCTGGCGGTCAAGGTGTTCTGGAGCGAGCGTGGCCGGGCTTCGCGCCTGGCGGTGGCGGTGCGGCCATGATGACCTGTTCAAGCCGCCCAGCGCCATCGAAGCGAGCGGGACGAGCGCCGGGCCGCTCCCAAGCCGGTCCGCATCCCCTCGGGGGATCGGTCGCCGTACTCGGCGACCGAGGGGCGCACGGCATGTCCTTGGTC
>JANOBL010001038.1:0-7242 GCA_031411635.1 Betaproteobacteria bacterium | reverse complement strand
CACGCTGGTGCATGAGCTGAAACGCGCCCTTGCTGAAGGCGGCGTGGCGGTCGCGGCGCTCGGCCAGAAGCTGTCTGCTTCTATTGATCTCCGAAGTGCACTCCTCCAGACATTGGAGTTCGCAGGCTCGTTCGGCGAGTTTCTGGACACCCTCGAGAACGCCGCCGCGCAGAGGAACGAGCGCGCACTGCTCATCATGGACGCACTCAACGAAACGCCCAACCGCGAACGATGGAAGAACGAGCTCAATGGGATCCTGCAGGAGGCCGTTCAGCGACCTCATCTCGCCGTGGCGTTCAGCGTTCGCTCGGACTACCGGCTGCACGTCCTGCCCGAAGAGTCACCCGGGAAACCCTTGCCATGGGTTGAACACGAGCACAGGGGTTTCGCCGACATCGAACCGGATGCCTTGCTCGGCTACTGCGCGCACTACGGCGTCACCGCGCCGGTGGCTCCGCCGATCGGCGAACTTAGCAACCCGCTGTACGTCCAACTCCTCGTCCGTAGCCTGCAGAACCGTTCCAACCTGACGCACTGGTTGCCGTCCTGGCTCGAAGTCTGGGAGGCGTGGATTGATCGGCTCGAGGGCGATGCTCGAGGGCGGCTCACACTGGACCCGTCGCGCAGTCAGCCCATCCAGCGATGCCTCAACAAGTTGGCCACGGCGATGATCGCGTCGGGTGAGTTTCAGCTGCTCCGCGAGGAAGCCGATCGAGTCGCGCTTGCCACCGTAGGTGTGGACGGTGTGATCAGTTTCCTTTGCTCCGCAGGGGCACTGATCGACCGCATCGAGAACGACGACGACATCATCGAGTTCGGCTTCGAGCGGCTGTCCGATACGTTCTTTGCTGATCGGCTGCTAGCCCGGCTGTTTGAGGGTAAGGTCGGACCGACTGAGCGGCGCCGGGCTCTCGAAGCGGCGCTCGGGGCCGGCGGCGAGTTGGCTGCGCTTGCCGTGCCCGGGCTCGTTGATGCGCCGCTTTCAAGCCGGCGGACCGGCCTGCTGGCGGCCCTGTGCCTGGCGGTGCCGCCACTGATCGAGGCCGAGTTGCCGGAACTGATTCCTATCGAAGTACCGAACTCTCTCGGCTGGACCATTCCCGACTGGGAGTTGCGTGAGGCGTTCACGGACAGCCTGCGGTGGCGCTGTCGCCCTCAAGAATTTGCCGGGGACCGTGGATCGCTGTGGAGTCTGTACCGCCGGCGGGGCTCGCGTCATGGCAATTCTGCAGATCTCGACGAACTGCTCAGACTCGCGCTCATCCCGGGGCACCCTTTCGCGATGGAGCATCTCCTGCATCCCAGGTTGTCGCGGCAGAGCACAGTGGGGGCGCGGGATGCCGTGTGGTCGATCAAGCTGGTCTCCTTGTGGGCGGACGAAGCGTCCAACCTTTCCGTTCTCGTGCGATGGGCAACTGAATCGAGCCTATCCGGTCTTCACGTCGACATGGCAACTCCCGCGGCCCGGGTGCTTGCCTGGGTGTGCGCAACGTCGCAGCAGGGGTTGCGTGAACAGGCCACCCGCGGCTTGACCCGCATCCTTGCAGCATGTCCTGCAGCACTTCCCCAGATCCTGCGCGACTTCCTGTCGGTCAACGACGACTACGTGCTCGAGTCCGTGCTCGCGGCGAGCCTGGGCGTGATGATCGATGGCCGTGAGCCGCCTGTATGCGAGACGGCCGCTCGACTGGTGTACGCGGCGATGTTCGAAGGCGGCAAGCCGCGCTGCCATCTGACGATTCGGCACTACGCCCGCCGCATCGTCGAGGCGGCTGCCGAGCGCGGGTGGCTTGCCGGGGTCGACCTCACCGCCGCCCGGCCGCCCTACACGAGCGTTCTGCCTCTGGCGGACGTCCCCAGCAAGCGGGAGCTGGAGGCACTGGATCGCTCCGGGGGATTCAGCAGCATCGTTGGCTCTGCCCTGGGCCGCGACTTTTACTGGTACGTGATGGGCGCCACCTCGGGAGGCAAGCCTTTCTCTTCGGAGCCGATGCCCGGATCGAGTGAACCGGTGCGCGCCTATGGCGATGGTGAGGAGGCGGGCGGGCGCAAGACGCGCAGCGAGATCTTCGACATTCCGCTCGCAGCGCGGTTCGTGGTCTGGAACTGCCACAGGCTCGGCTGGACCTCTGAGCGATTCGACGAGTTCGACACCGGGCACGAGGTGCGTGGCCAAGGGCGCATCTCGAGGCAGGGCCGGACCGAGCGCATCGGAAAGAAGTACCAGTGGATCAGCTGGCAGACCATGCTTGCCTTCCTGGCAGACAACTACCGCATGACGCCAGAGCCATTCACCGGTGACCGGGAGTACGACACACCCCATCAGATCGGATACGTCGAGGTCTTCGACCCGTCACGTTGGCTGCACGCGAGCGCAAGGCCCCGAACCACGTCCGAGAGCGATTTCTGGCGCGTGCCGAGCCTGCCGCGATGGCCGACGACGAACGATGAGGATCTCCGGCACTGGGGAGCAAGCCCGTCCTTCGACCTCCTCCCGCTGGACATCCTCAACCATGTGCCCAAGCTGCCGCAGAACTGGGGCGAGGGCCCCTGGTTGCGCGTGATGGCCGAGCACGTGTGGCGGGGTCCGCAGGCGCCAGGGGTGTGGGGGCTCGACCAGGAGCGCGACGCTGACATCTGGTGGCAGCTGATACCCGCGCTGGTCGAGTCGGCCAGCCTGCCCGCGCTTCTGAGCGCTCTGGATCGACCGGAGGTGCGCGCCAAGCTGACGCAGCTGGGGCGAATCGATCTCGAAAGCGACAGGGATGCTCAGCTTGCGGACTGGCCCGGTCTGAGTGGGCGGTTCGATCGCGCCCTAGAGTCCGGTGAGCACCGCCATGACGCGTGGTTGCCTGTGCCATGGATGTATCTGGCGGGTGAGTGTGGTGACTCTGACCGCTCCGAAGGAGACGGGCCGGTTGTCCTGCCGTGGCCGCGGCTCTTCCGGACCTGGAATCTGACGCTGGATCTTCAGCAAGGTGTCGTGCGGCGCGGGGCCGAAGTGCTCTTCGGCCTTGCCGGCTGGGTCATGCACGAGGACGCCTTGCTCGCGCGACGCGATCTCCTGATGGCGATCCTGGCCGAACATGGCGTTTCCCTGACATGGTGGGTTCGAGGCGAAAGGCGGGCATTCGTGCGAGACCTTGGAACGTCCAAAGCCCACACCAAGGCGTGGATCGACACCCATGGAGTTGCATACCTCGCATCTGATGGTCGAGTTCAGGTCGGTTGGCTTGGCCGTGAGGTGCGCAATGACGGCACGACAACCTGACCCTGAAGACGCAGTAAGGGCCAGTGGGGTTCTTGCAAGTGCTGCGCTGGAGGCCGGCGACGCAGTTCTTGGAAGCGAACTGCGTGCCGATGGCCCCGGGCCGACAGATGGCTTGCGGCCCTTTCTCGAAGGTGAGATTGCGAACGCCGCGTCCACCTGACGTTGCAACTCGCGGTATCCCCAGCGTCATCGCTTTTCTTTTCAGCAGTGGGCCTGCCCGGCGGGTACGAGGCCGTCTCCCGACCTCTAACTGACAAGCGTGATGGGTGTCGGTAGTGGGTCGAGGGCCGGCAGTCACCAATGGCCGCTCTCTTGGGCGCCGAGTGGCGGGAACGGGTCGCAGGACCGCCCGTCTTGATCGGTCAGCGTCCGGTCCCGCGCAGCTTGCCGACATCGAAGAAGCGGAGTGCCCTCGGTTTGCGCGAAGGTCCGTCTGTGCAAGCAGTCTTGGCGAGTTCGAACGCGCATCGCTACGGCGCGACCAGCGCAGTAATGCGAGGTCTCGTTTTGGTGGGGTAATGGTATTCGAACCCACGATGCCTTTTCAGGCATGCCCGATTTCAAGTCGGGTGCAATGGACCACTCTGCCATGCCTGCGCGGCACTCAAAATTCCCGGGTTGCGGAGATCTATTGAGCAGCCTTTCGAGCTAGATCTCCGCAACGGTTCTCAAGACTGTCGCCGTGCACCGCCGCCGATGGGCCGAGGGCGCCGGGTGACCGGATGCCGCAGGTAAAGGAGGAGAAGTCGGCCGCCTCCGGCCGGCTTCGGGGGACACGGAGGCAGCCGGTCACCCGGTGGCCTCGGCCTCGCGCCGGCCCAAGCACGCTTGACAGCGCGGCACCAGAGCAGCCCGTTGCAAAGACCGCAACAAGCCCGCTGCCGATCTTCGATCTTGTGCGATTGAGTGCAAATCCGTACGGTGCTTCTCCCGGCCGGCAGCAACAGGCCGGCCCGGGTTTCAGCGCCCCTTGAACACCGGCTCGCGCTTGTCGACAAACGCCCGCGTGGCTTCGCGGTGATCTTCGGTCTGGCCGCAGTGGATATGGTGGGTGGCTTCCAGGTCCAGGCAATCGTCCACGTCACCGGCCATGGCGCGGTTCAAGTTTTCCTTCATGTAGCGGTAGGCCACCGCGGGGCCGTTTGCCAGCCGCAGCGCGATCTCGCGGGTTTTGGCGGCCAGGTCTTCGGGTGCACACACCCAGTTGGTCAAGCCCAGCCGCAAGGCCTCGTCGGCGGCAACACGGTCGGACAAGAAGTACAGCTCACGCGCCTTGGCCGATCCCACCAACTGGGTCAGAAAGTAGGTGCCACCGTAATCGCCCGAAAACCCTACCCGCGCAAACGCGGTGGTCATGATCGCGCTGCTGGCCATGATGCGCAGATCGCAGGCCAGCGCCAAGGCCAGGCCGGCACCGGCAGCCGCGCCGGGCAGCGAGGCGATCGTCGGTTTGGGCATCTTGAACAGCTTGCCGGCGGTGGCGCGCTGGTTCAGGCGCTGGCGGTGGATGGTTTCGTCGATGGTCAACGCGCCGACGGTGCAGTCGCCGGCCGCCGCCATGCCCTTGACATCACCGCCGGCACAAAAACCCTTGCCAGCACCGGTCAGCACAATGCATTTGACGGCCGGGTCTTGTTCGGCCGCCGCCAGTTGCTGCTGCAGCGCCTGGTTCATCGCACGCGACATCGCGTTGCGGGCCTCGGGACGGTTCATGGTCAAGGTCAGCACGCCAGCATCCAGCGTGGCCAGCAGGTCGGGGGTGCCGGTGGCTATCGAAGTGGCGGTCATCGCGGTGGGCTCCTGATGGGGATGGGCTGCAACGATTGTCCGCAGGCCGCCGGCCGCATCACTGTCGCGCCCGGCACAGACCCCAGCCAAGTCACACACGCGGCACGCCCGCCACGCCCGTGCCGCTACGATCAGCCCAGCCCAGCCTCCAGGCCCGCCAATGACCCCCACCGTCGCCGCCTCCACCCGCTACCCGCACATCTTCAGCCCGCTCGACCTGGGCTTCACCCGGCTGAAAAACCGCATCCTGTTGGGATCGATGCACACCGGGCTGGAAGAGGCCGAGAACGGCTTCGAGCGCATGGCCGAGTACTTTGCCGAGCGCGCACGGGGCGGTGTGGGTTTGATCATCACCGGCGGGTTTTCGCCAAACGACGAAGGTGGCATCGGCAGCAAGCTGTCCACGCCCGACGAGGCCGGGCAGCATCGGCTGATCACCCAGGCCGTGCATGCCGCCGACCCGGACGTCAAGATCTGCCTGCAGATCCTGCACACCGGCGCATTGGCGCGCACCAAGCTGTGTGTGGCGCCGTCGGCCATCAAATCGCGCATCGGCAGTTTCACGCCGCAGGCGCTGGACGAAGCCGGCATCGAAAAACAGCTTGCAGACTTTGCCAACTGCGCTGTGCTGGCTCGGGCAGCCGGTTACGACGGCGTGGAGATCATCGGATCGGCCGGTTACCTGCTCAGCACTTTTCTGGTCCGCAAGACCAATCTGCGCACCGACCGCTGGGGTGGCGATTGGGAAAACCGCATGCGTTTTCCGGTTGAGGTGGTGCGGCGGGTGCGTGCCGCCGTGGGTGAAAAATTCATGCTGGTCTTCCGCATCGCGGCGATGGACATGCTGGACGGTGGCCTGGCCTGGGACGAGATCGTCGCGCTGGGCCAGGCGGTGCAGGCCGCTGGCGCCAACATCATCAGCACGCATTTTTGCTGGCACGAGTCGCCGGTGCCCACCATTGCCACGATGGTGCCGCGCGCGGCGTTTGCGCAGGTAACCGGCCGGCTGCGCAAGATGTTGCGCGTGCCGGTGATCACCAGCAACCGCATCAACATGCCGGCGGTGGCCGAGGCTGTGCTGGCACGCGGCGACGCCGATCTGGTGTCGATGGCGCGGCCCATGCTTGCCGACCCCGAGTTGGTGAACAAGGCGGCCCAGGGCCGCGAGGACGAGATCAATACCTGCATCGCCTGCAACCAGGCCTGCCTGGACCACAGTTTTTCCGGCCGCAAGCAGGTGAGCTGCCTGGTCAACCCACGCGCCTGCAACGAGACCTTGCTGCGCTACCTGCCCACACCTGCCCGCAAGCACATTGCGGTGGTGGGTGCCGGGCCGGCCGGGCTGGCGTATGCCACGGTGGCGGCGCAGCGTGGCCATCACGTGACGCTGTTTGACGCCGGCAGCGAGATCGGCGGCCAGTTCAACCTGGCCAAAAGGATCCCGGGCAAGGAGGAGTTTTATGAAACCTTGCGCTACTACCGCCGGATGATCGATCTGCATGCCATCACGCTGCGGCTGAACACCCGGGCCGATGCCGCGCTGCTGCAGGCCGAAGGCTTTGACCAGGTGGTGGTGGCCACCGGCATCGCGCCGCGCCGCCCGGCGCTGCCGGGCATCGATCACCCCAAGGTGCTGCCCTACATCGACGCCATCCTGGGCCGCCGGCCGGTGGGCCAGCGCGTGGCCATCATGGGCGCCGGCGGCATAGGCTTTGACGTGGCCGAGCTGATCACCCATGCCGGCACCTCGGCAGCGCTGGACATCGATGTGTTCGCGGCTGAATGGGGCATCGACTTCAAGAACCATCCGCGCGGCGGCGTCACCGGCGTGATGCCGCAAGTGATCAAGTCCGAGCGCACGGTTTATCTGATGCAACGCAAGGCCGATGCGCTGGGCAAGACGCTGGGCCGCACCACTGGCTGGACCCACCGCTTGACCTTGGGCCGGCGCGGTGTGTTGATGGTGGCCGGTGTGGAGTACCTGAAGATCGATGACACCGGGCTGCACACCTTGGTCAACGGCCAGCCCCGGCTGTTTGAGGTGGACACGGTGATCGTCTGCGCCGGGCAGACCTCCCTGCGCACGCTGTTTGACGAGTTGCAGGCGCTGGGCGTGCCGGCCAGCCTGGTGGGCGGTGCGTTTGAGGCCGGTGAGCTGGACGCCAAGCGCGCGATCGACCAGG
>JANOBL010001037.1:0-7922 GCA_031411635.1 Betaproteobacteria bacterium | reverse complement strand
CGCACCACCAGCTCGGTGATGCCGGGCAGCGCGTAAAACTCGCGCATGATCGGCTCGGCCTCGCGCAGATCGCCAATCGTCTCGAACAGCGGCACCACGATCAGCGCGCTGCTGGCGCCAGCATCCAGGGTGCCGGTCATCAGGCCGCACTCTTTTTGCAGCAGCAGCAGCTCCAGCAGGTCGCTCACCGATTCGGTGTGGCTGATGATGCAGTGGCGCAGCGCCTCGCGGCCGTAGCGGGCCAGCATCTCGCGTGCGGTCTCGAAGATCGCCAGCTCGCCCAACGCCAGATCGCTGTAGGCCGCACCGTGCACCCGCAGCGGCCGGGCGTCATTCAGCAGGCCTAACAGCAGCTTGCGGCGGCCGGCTTCGTCCAGCGACGAGTAATCGTCGTGCAGCCGCGCGGTGCGCAACAGCTCGGCCAGCACCGCCTCGTGTTTGTCGCTGCTTTGGCGCAGGTCCAGGGTGGCCAGGTGGAAACCAAACACCTGCACAGCGCGCTTCAGCGGCGCCAGCCGGGGGGCCACCAGGGCCTGGGCATGGTGGGCCTGCAGGCTGGCCTCGATCACCGACAAATCGGCCAAAAACTGCGCTGGGTCGGTGTACGGGTTTTGCGGCAGCACCGCGTGGCGCAGCGCCTCGGTGCCGGTCAGGTCGTGCAAGGTGGCGGCCAGCCGGGCATAGATGCCGATCAGTGCGCGGCGGTAAGGCTCGTCCTCGCGGTGCGGGCTTTTGTCGGGCGAGGCATCGGCCAGCGCCAGCATTGCCGGCGTCACGCCCGCCAGCCCCAGGCTGATCGACAGCTCGGCGCCCAGCGCATGCACCTCGGTCAGGTAAAAGCGCAGCGCCACCTCGCTTTGCCGGGCCAGCGCCATGCGCATCGTCGCGGCGGTCACATTGGGGTTGCCATCCCGGTCGCCGCCAATCCACTGGCCCATGCGCAAAAAGCTGGGCACCGCATGGCCGGCCAGGTGCTCCTCGATCTCGGCATACAGCTTGGGGATCTGGCGCAAAAAGGTGCTTTGGTAGTAGCTCAGGGCGTTTTCAATCTCGTCGGCCACCGTCAGCTTGGTGTAGCGCAGCATCCGGGTCTGCCAGAGTTGGGTGATGCGGCCACGCATCAGCGCCTCGTTGTCGCGTTGCTCACGCGCGCCGTGCAGCTCGTCGCGGGCGCCGATCAGCTCGGCAATCGCGCGCTCGGCGTCCAGGATGCTCTTGCGCTGCACCTCGGTGGGGTGGGCGGTGAGCACCGGGGCGATGTAGGCATGGGCCAGCATCTGGGCCACATCCACCGCCCGCACATCGGCCTGGTGCAGGCGCTCGAAACTCAGCGCCAGCGAGCCCTCCTGCTGGTGGCCCTGGCGCTCGTGGTGCTGGCGCCGCCGCACATGGTGGCGATCCTCGGCGATGTTGGCCAGGTGCGAGAAGTAGCTGAAAGCGCGGATCACGCTGACGGTCTGGTCGGCCGACAGGTTTTTCAGCAGACGGTCCAGCACCCGGCCGGCCGAGGCGTCTTTTTTCAGCCGGTACGCCACCGAGAGCTGGCGCACCCGCTCGATCAACTCAAACGCCTCTTTGCCCTCTTGCTCGCGGATCACGTCACCCAGCATGCGGCCGAGTAACCGGATGTCCTCCATCAATGGTTTGTTCTTGGCGGCGGCATCGGCCGCGTCGCCATCCGGCTTGGCCGCAGCCCGTCGGCTGGCCTTGGCCGGTGCGGGGTCGGCCGCCTGGCCGGGGCGAGTGGTTTGTGGCATGGATGTCTCCGAGCGTGTAACTAAATTACCAATTGACGCTGATGGCCGGCATCCTAGCAGGCGCATGGTTGGTGGCTTGAACGCCTAGCGATAATCGGGCCACCATGAAGGAAACCTCTGCTGCCGCCGTGCTGATCGCCACCCGGGAAAGCCGTCTGGCGCTGTGGCAGGCCGACCATGTGCGGCTCTTGCTGAGCAGCCGCTTCGGCCTGGATGTCGGCCTGCTGGGCATGACCACCCGGGGCGACCAGATCCTGGATGTGGCGCTCAGCAAGGTGGGTGGCAAGGGCCTGTTCGTCAAGGAACTGGAGGTGGCGCTGGAACAAGGCCGCGCCCACCTGGCGGTGCACTCGCTCAAAGATGTGCCGATGGCGCTGCCCGAAGGCTTTGTGCTGGCCGCCGTGCTGGAACGCGAAGACCCGCGTGATGCGCTGGTGTCCAACCACTTCGACAGCTTGGCGGCGCTGCCGCAAGGCGCGGTGGTGGGCACGTCCAGCCTGCGCCGGGTGGTGCAATTGATGGGCCAACGGCCCGATCTGCGCATCGAGCCCTTGCGTGGCAACCTGGACACCCGGCTGCGCAAGCTGGACGAAGGTGGCTACGACGCCATCGTGCTGGCCACCGCCGGCCTGAAGCGCCTGGGCCTGGCAGCGCGCATCCGCTGCAGTTTTGATGCGGCACAGATGATCCCGGCCGCCGGCCAGGGCGCATTGGGCATCGAGCTGCGCGCCGATGCCAGCGTGCTGCGTGGCCAGCTTGCCACGCTCACCCACGCGCCCACCTGGCTGGCGGTGCATGCCGAGCGTGCGGTGTCGCGGGCACTGGGCGGTAGCTGCAGCATGCCGTTGGCGGCGTTTGCGGTTTGGCAAAGCGCGCCAGAAGGCGACCGACTGGTGATTGACGCCGCACTGGGCGATGCGGTGCACACCAGCCGGCCGCTACTGCGCACCCGGGCAAGCGCGCTGATCGCCTGCAATGCCGGCGCAGCGTCCACCGCTGCCGCCGACGCGCTCGGCGAACTGGCGGCGGCGCAATTGCGCGGGCTGGGCGCGTTGGATTACCTTGGCAGTGTGTCGGCCTGAAGCGTGGTGGCCTCGGCCATGACCGGCCCGCCCCGCTTGCTGGTAACCCGGCCCCAACCGCAAGCTGACGAGTGGGTGCTGCAACTGCAGCGGCGTGGTGTGTCTGCCGCCGCCTTGCCGTTGCTGGGCATCGCCGATCCAACCGACCTGACACCGGTGCAGCAGGCCTGGCAGCAGTTGCCGCAGCGGGCCTGCGTGATGTTTGTCAGCCCCACAGCGGTGCAGCGGTTTTTCAGCCATCGCCCGGCGGGTCAGGCCTGGCCGCCACAGGTGATCGCGGCCGGCACCGGCCCCGGTACATTCCACGCCTTGCGGGCCGCCGGTGTGCCCGCCGCGGCCATCGTCACGCCGCCAGACGCTGCGGCGCAGTTTGATTCCGAGGCCTTGTGGGCCATCCTGCAGCACCGGCTGGCCTGGCCTGGACGATCAGCGCTGATCGTGCGCGGCGAGGGCGGCCGCGATTGGCTGGCCGATGCGCTGCGCCAGCATGGCGCCGCAGTGCACTTTGTCGAGGCCTACCGGCGCACCGCCCCGGTGCCCGATGCCGCCGGCCAGGCCTGGCTGCAGCAATCGCTGGCCGCGCCTGCGGCGTTTTTGTGGCTGTTCAGCAGCAGCGAGGCGGTGAGCCGTTTGTCCGGTCTGACGCCCGGCTTGGCGCCCGGGCGGGCCTGGGGTGGCGCCCACGCGCTGGCCACCCACCCGCGCATTGCGCAGGCCGCGCAAGGGCTGGGTTTTGGCCATGTGCAACTGGTTCAACCCACGCTGGACGCGGTGGCGGCGGCCGCCCTGCAAAGCCCTGCGGTGCGCTGAGCGCATCACCATTTACCTGCACAACCGCCGCCGGTCAGGCAAGGGCGCGTCGATACAATCCTGCCAACCGTGACCGACACCGCCGCCGCCCCATCCGCCAGCCCGTTTCCGGCCCCCGCTGCTGCGCCGCCCGCTGCAGTTGGCACGGCAGCCGCACCGGTGCAAGCCAGCCCGGCAGCTTGGGCACTGTCGGGCAACATCGGCTTGATCGTCCTGGGCTTGGTGGGCGCGCTGGCCGTGGTCGCCATCACCTTGGCCTTGATGGGCCAGCAGCGCAGCAAATCGCTGGAGCAGGAGTTGGTGCGGCGCCAGCAAGACAGCCAGGGCCAGGCGATCGAAGCCCATGCGCTGGCCAAGCAGGCGCAGGACACCACCCGGGCGATGGAATCCAAAGTGGCCTTGCTGGACGGCCGGGTGGCCGAGACCGTGCTGCAGCGCACCCAGCTCGAAGACCTGATCCAGCAGCTCTCGCGCTCGCGCGATGAAAACATGCTGGCCGACGTGGATGCCGCGGTGCGCGTGGCGGTGCAGCAAAGTGCGATCACCGGCAGCGCCGAGCCGCTGGCAGCCGCACTGCGCCAGGCCGAGCAGCGGCTGGCGCGCATGAACCAGCCCCGGGTGGAGCGGGTGCGGCGCGCGCTGCTGCGCGATCTGGACCGGGTGCAGGCGGTGGCGGTGGCCGATGTAGCCAGCCTGACGCTGAAGCTGGACGAGGCCGTGCGCACCGTGGACGATCTGCCGATGCTGGCCCAGCCCGAGCGCCATGGCGCAGTCGCGCCGGCCCGGCCCGGCGCTTCGGCCCCGGCGCTGGCGGCATCGGCCCCCGACAGCGGGCCGCCTCAGTGGCTGGCCTGGATCCAAGAGCGTTGGGAGGCCATCGCCGGCCGGGTCTGGGCGGAGGTGCGCGGCCTCGTCCGGGTAACCCGCATCAGCAGCCCCGAGGCCATGCTGGTGGCGCCCGAGCAAGCCTGGTTTCTGCGCGAGAACTTGAAGCTGCGGTTGCTCAACGCCAGGCTGGCGCTGATGTCGCGCCAGTACGACACGGTGCAAGCCGACCTGCGCGATGTGCAAACCATGCTGGACCGCTACTTCGACCGCAGCGCACGGCGTACCGCCGTGGCGCTTGACCTGGTGCGGCAAGTGGGCGCCCAGGCCCGCCAACTCACGTTGCCGCGGCCTGACGAAACCCTGGCCGCGCTGGCGGCCGCACAAGCCGGGCGTTAGGCGTGCGCAGTGTCATCTGGCTGGTGCTGCTGTTCGTGGTGGCGGTGGTGGCGGCGCTGACGCTGGGCGACAACGCCGGGCTGGCGTCGTTTTACTGGTCGGGCTGGCGGCTCGACCTGTCGCTCAACTTCTTTGTGCTGGCCGCGCTGGGCCTGGGCTTTGCCGTCACGGCGGCGGTGCAGGCGGTGAATTCGCTGCTGGGCCTGCCGGCGCGGGCCCGCGAATGGCGCGCATTGCGGCTGGAGCGCGCCGCGCAGGCCGCGCTGCGCGAGGCACAGGCCGAGTATTTTGCGGCCCGCTACAGCCGCGCCCACAAAGCGGCGCTGCGCGCCGACGCGCTGCGCCGCGATGTGCCCAGCCTGGCCGACGATCATGAGTTTCAGGTGCTGGCCCGGCTGCTGGCCGCCGGCAGCCTGCACCGGCTGCAGGACAAAGCGCAGCGCGACGAGTTGCTGCGCCAGGCCTTGAAACCGGGCCGCCGTGGCCAGGTGACGGCGGTGGACGATGGCGCGCGTTTGCTGGCCGCAGAGTGGGCGCTGGACGACCGTGACGGCCCACGCGCCGAAGCCCTGCTGACCGAGCTGCAGCCCGGCGTGGCGCGCCGCACCCAGGCCCTGCGGCTCAAGCTGCAGGCGGCGCGCCTGGAGCGCCGGCCGCAGGACGCGCTGCACACCGCGCGGCTGCTGGCCAACCACCAGGCGTTTTCGCGCACTGCCGCGCAAGGCTTGTTGCGCTCGCTGGCGCTCGAAGCGCTGGACGCGCCGCACGATGCCGACCAGTTGCGCCGCACCTGGCAGCAATTTGACGCCGCCGACCAGCGCGACCCGCATGTGGCGGCGCGTGCCGCCCGCCGCGCTGCCGCGCTGGGTGCGGCCGAAGAAGGCCGAAGCTGGCTGCGCCCGCTGTGGGACCGGATCGAGACCCAGGATGCCGAAGGCCGTGTCGAACTGGCCGCTGCGCTGGCCGACATCTGCGCCGGCCTGGGGCCGGACTGGCTGCCCCGGGTGGAGGTTGCGCAGCGCGCCTATCCGACCGAGGCGGCAGTGCAGGCCGCCGCCGGCGCGGTGCTGGCAGAGCGCCAGCTTTGGGGCAAGGCACGCCGGCCGCTGGAGCAAGCGGCGCAGGATTTGTCACTGGGTGCACGCGCACGCCGCCAGGCCTGGCGCTCTTTGGCACGGCTGGCCACCGAGGAGGGCGACGATGAGCGCGCCCATGCCTGCCACCGAGCGGCGGCGGCTATCGATTGATGGGCACCGGGGCTGCGGCCGGTCAAAAAAACCAATGTATACTCCAAGGCTTCGCGGCTGTAGCTCAGCTGGATAGAGTACTTGGCTACGAACCAAGGGGTCGTGGGTTCGATTCCTGCCAGCCGCACCAGAAAAACAAGAAATGGATCAACAGCTTAGGCGCTTCGGCTCCTAGGCTGTTTTTCTTAGTGCACTCCTTCGTCGCCTGGAATCACGCATTTCTGGCAATTTTCTGGCAATTCGGTTCGCGGTAGGGCTGAATGCAGTGCCCAGTTTGAGCGGGCTTCTCATGCATTGCGCCATCGGTCCATGTCTGCGTCGATGTTTCCCAGTCGTCCTTGCAGCAGGCCCTGCCTCGCCGACATGCCGACCAGCGCGGCGCTGACGTAGGCGTCATGCTCGCGCTGCAGCCGCTCGAACGTGCGCCAGTGCATCCCCTTCGGTTTCAAGCCGTTGCCGTTGAGGATGCCGGCTTCCCAGCCCAGCCGCCGCCGAATCGTGTCAGCCCTGCGCGTTGAACGGTCGTCGCCATGCTCTCGCTGGCTACGGTAGGCCAAAGCGTGACACTTGCGGCAGGCGAAGATTCGCCCGCCAAACAACACCGCCACGCGCCGCCCGCAACCGACGGCCGGGCACCGCCACCAGACCCGTTGACCGCCCAGCGCGCAGGGCGTCCAGTCCAGCAGCACGGCGTACTTCATGGGCTCCCACTCGCCACCGTTGTGGTGGGCGCTGCGATTGCGGTAGTCCAGCACCACCCGGTCCGCTTCCACTCTGAGGCTGATCGTCGCTGTGACTTCCTCGGTGCACGTCCACTGCCAAGAAAACCACCGCCCTGGCGTCAGCAGCCCACCACGGTTGATCTTGCGCACGTCCAGCGGCCGCATGTCGTCCGTGCAGCGTCCGCCACCCTGTTTGCCGCTTCCGAATCCCCCCATGGTCCGCGCCCTCCTGGATTTACCGAAATCATCTGGCAAGTGGAACAGTCCTTGTTGCGTTACTCCGCTGCCAATGGCCCGCTAACCCGCGCCGTTGCTGGGTTTTCGATGGTTTCCACCATGCGCAACTTTCCCGTCAGTTCTGCTGCAACAAGTGACCGGATATGGTCCTTGAACCCACCGTCTGAGTCCGGAAACTTGGTCGAATGGATCACTTTCTGCGCCAGTTTCTCGATCAAGGGGTCAGCACCGTTCAGTTGCTGCACCACCACCGTCAACGGCGTCGGCGCGCTGCCGGCGGCTTTGCCCATCAGGTACTGCGCCAGCCATGAACGGGCCTGCGGGTCGCCTGCCTGGGCCAGCGTCTTCGCGTTGTTCACCACCGCGCGCCAGTCTTCCAGCGTCACGGCTTCCAGCAGCACGCTCATGTAGTCGCCCTCGGTGCGGCGGTGCACAGCGTGGCCTCGGATCAGTTCAGCAGGTTGTCGTTTGCGTCCCATGTTTCACCTCGTCGTTGATGTCGTCAGGTCAGGCCCTGCGCCAGCGTGAAGCCGGGGCAGCGTTGAAGAATGGTGGGCACCGGCTCCAGGCGCCGATGAGCACCGGCAAGGCGGCCCTGTGCGGCCAGTTCACAGCGCCGGTTGCTGGCCAGTGATGTGCATTCCAGGCAAAGCCGGCGGTCGTCTTGTTCGCGGTCGCGCAGGGTCAGGCGTTCGGCCAGGTGTTCGGCGTCGTCGACGCGGCCCAGGCGCATGAACCGCGCTTCGCGCACCGTGAAGACTTCGATTTCCGCATCGTCCCAGCCGCCAGCGTGGCAGTCGTCGCCCTGCTCGGGCGTCATCAGCGGGTTGCCGCTGCGGCGTG
>JANOBL010001036.1:0-9594 GCA_031411635.1 Betaproteobacteria bacterium | reverse complement strand
CAAAAGGCAAGACCTGACCCCGACCCGAATGACCCCGACCCGAAAGGCAAGACCTGACCCCGACCACACAAGATAAGAAGATGCAGGACTTCATCAAAGCTGCGAGTACGCCTCCGGTGGCTAACTACCAACTGACCGGGAGCAACTGCGTCAACTTTGTGCGCAATGTGCTGCAGCAAGCCGGAATTGGAAGTCCCGATACGATAAGGCCGATCCCGTTTTACAACGGTCTACCAGGTAAGTAGCCATCATGACCCGATGGTTCCTGTTATGTGTAAGTCTCGGTGCCTTGTTTCCACTCGCTTGGCTTGGTATTTACCACTTTGTGCCCGCATTCAGTGGCTGGTGGTTTAAGGCGCCGACGTGGACGGGAAACCTGCTTCTGGCAATTTGGCCAAGCTCGCTTCTGATGATCGGTGATCCAGAAGACAAGAGCGTCATGCTGCCGATTGTTGCCGTAGTTTTAAACGCTCTTTTATATGGGATTGTGGGCGCCCTGATCAGATACGGATTTTTGTATTCGAAGCCAGTCTTGGCCGCGACAATCATGGGAATACTCGTCGCCTGGTTCGCGCTATCCCGGCTCTAGGGCCACAACGTTCAAATTCCTGCCCGTGAGGTGAACAATGGCGATACTGGATCGATTTAAACAGTACTTGCGTACCCGCGGCAACTTCCTCGTCGCCGCGACGGTTGGATTCGGCGTCCCGTTCGGCCTTCTTGGCGCATTCTTGACTCGCAACGATGACGAAATCGTCCCGCTGCTGACGTTAATACTCGCTCCGCTGGTTGGATATTGCTGGGGCGTTGGGATGTGGAGTCTTTTGACTCAGCAGAAGAGCTCTTCCTCCAGCCGCCCGGAGTCGTCGTCTTCCGCCCGTCCGCCCTCGTGACTTCGCGCCCGGCGCCCACCTCTTGGTACGGTGGACTCGCGTCTGGCGGACGCCATACCGTGGCGGGGGTCAGGTCATGCCTATTGCCTCAATCTCAACAATGGCGGGCCGCAAGACTTGACCCCGACCATGCCGACCAGCCGCGACCAGCGGGGGCGGAGGCAGAAAGCAAGACTTGACCCCAGCCGCGCTTCTTGACCCCAGCCGCGCTTGCTGCCTCTGGCGCGTGCGGCCTTGGCCTGCGAGCCGAAGAGTTCATCGAACGACACCGCCAGCGTGTCGGCCACTACTGGCAGCGTGGACACGGGGATGCGCCGGCTGACCCCGGCCGCTGTATTTCTGGTGCCGCGATGGCGCCGATCCCAACCAGCCCGACGCGCTTGCCGGGTTGATCACCGAGCTGGCACCGCAGCGCGATCCGGCCGGCGATGAGGTCAAAGCCGAGCTGCGCCAGCGCACCGAGGCAGCGGCTGCCGCCGGGCTGTTTGGCGTGCCCACGCTGGTCACCGAGGGCCGGGCCTTTTTTGGCCAGGATGCCTTGCCGATGCTGCGCGAGGCCGTGCTGGGCCACGCCTGGTTTGCCGGCCCGGCCTGGGGCCACGCCAGTGCCCAGCCGGCCGGTGTGCAGCGCCCCGCAAGCTGACAGCCTTGGCCGCAGCGGCCCCCCGGTTCGGGTGGCCCCCAGCCTCAGGGCTTTCATCAAGACCGGCGCGATTTTTCACATCTCGAAACCCGGTCTCAGGGTTGCTGCTGATTTTGTAAGCCTGTGTTGGCTTGGTGTCAGAACGTGGTCAGTGCGCGCGCCAATAGTCCGGTGCACGCGGCACCTCGGTGTCTCGGTATCCCGATACCCATTCGTTCGACCCAGGAGACCCACCCTATGGCCACAGCATCAGCGGCAACCATGAACGCACCGGTCGCATCTGCGCCGATGACGCGCGAGGAGAAGAAGGTCATCTTCGCCTCATCCCTAGGCACCGTGTTCGAGTGGTACGACTTCTACCTCTACGGCTCATTGGCGCCGATCATCGCCAAGCAGTTTTTCTCGGCGCTGGACCCATCGGCCGCCTTCATCGCGTCCTTGCTGGCGTTTGCCGCCGGCTTCATCGTGCGGCCGTTTGGTGCGCTGGTGTTTGGCCGGCTGGGCGACATGATCGGGCGCAAATACACCTTTCTGGTGACGATCCTGATCATGGGCTTGTCCACCTTCATCGTCGGCATCCTGCCCACTTATGCGGCAATCGGCGTTGCCGCGCCGGTGATCCTGATCGGCCTGCGCATGCTGCAAGGCCTGGCGCTGGGCGGTGAATACGGCGGTGCCGCCACCTATGTGGCCGAGCATGCGCCGCACGGCAAGCGGGGTGCCTACACCTCGTGGATCCAGACCACCGCCACCCTGGGCCTGATGCTGTCGCTGATGATCATCCTGGGGGTGCGCAGCTACCTGGGTGAACAAGCCTTCGGCGACTGGGGCTGGCGCATTCCGTTCATCGTCTCGATCCTGCTGCTGGCTGTCAGCGTGTGGATCCGCTTGTCGATGAACGAATCCCCCGCGTTTAAGAAGATGAAGGAAGAAGGCAAGGTCTCCAAGGCACCGCTGACCGAATCTTTCGGCCAGTGGAAAAACGGCAAGATCGTGCTGCTGGCGCTGTTTGGCCTGGTGATGGGCCAGGGCGTGGTTTGGTATAGCGGCCAGTTTTATGCGCTGTTCTTTCTGACCAGCGCGCTGAAGGTGGACGCGGCCACGGCCAACATCCTGATTGCGGTCTCGCTGATCATCGGCACGCCGTTTTTTGTGATCTTCGGCACCTTGTCGGACAAGATCGGCCGCAAGCCCATCATCATGCTGGGCCTGGCGCTGGCGGTGCTGACTTACTTTCCGCTGTTCAAGGCGCTGACCGGCGCGGCCAACCCCGAGCTGGCCAAGGCGCAAGCCACGGCGCAGATCGTTGTCAAGTCCGACCCGGCCACCTGCTCGTTCCAGGGCAGCCCGGTGGCGCGTGAGGTGGACTTCACGTCAAGCTGCGACATCGCCAAGCGTGCGCTGACGCAAAACTCGGCCAGCTACGCCAACGAGGCGGTGGCCGCAGGCACCGCCACGACGATCAAGATCGGCGACAAAGAGCTGACCCCACCCACCGCCACGGTGCTGCCAGGCGGATTCAAGTTTGACGAGCCGTCAGCCAAGGCCCTGGCCGCCTTCAAGAAAGACGTGGCCGATTCACTGAAAGCCGCCGGCTACCCGGCCAAGGCCGCACCGATCCCGTTCATGGGCGGCAACTGGTGGACCATCGTTGGCATCCTGTCGATCCTGGTGATCTACGTCACGATGGTGTACGGCCCGATCGCCGCGATGCTGGTGGAGATGTTCCCAACCCGCATTCGCTACACCTCGATGAGCTTGCCGTACCACATCGGCAACGGCTGGTTCGGCGGGCTGCTGCCGTCGATCACGTTTGCGATGGTGGCCTCCAACGGCAACATGTACTACGGCCTGTGGTATCCGATCATCATCGCCGGGGTGTGCTTTGTGATCGGCATGCTGTTTGTGCGTGAAACCAAGGACGTGGATATCTACGCCCGCGACTGATACCACGCCTGACGCCCAACCCGCCGGGCGCCTGAAGGGCGCCCGGTCTACTTTTCAGACAGCCCGGAGCTGGATTGCCATGTGGAAATTGATCGTCGGTTTCATCGTGTTTGCCGCGGTGGCCTTGTTTGTGCTCAAGAAGGCCGGGGGCGATGTGGACCTCAGCGGCGAAAAGCACGGGGTTGAAACCCCTGCCGAGCCGGCCAAGTTGCCGGCGCTGCCGGCATCGGCGGCGTCTGCGAGCTGAGATCAAAGCGCCGCTCAGCGCAGCGGCTTGCCCGGCGCCAGCAGTGCCAGCCGGTCCAGGCGCGATTCGATGTCGATCATCATCTGCTGGTAGGCCAAGCCCCCGATGCCGCCAAAGCGGCGCTGGAACTCCTGGCTGGTCAGCGATTCGGGCAGGTCGGCCACGGTGGGCATCAGCTCATGCTCTTGCACACCAGCGGCCAGCAGCGCCTGCACCGCCAGCGGGTGGCGCATCGCCTGTTGGCCCAGCCGGGTGCCGGCCCGGTCGGCCGCCAGGTCATTGAAGCTGAAGCCGCTGCCACCGCGTGAATCGGCCACCTCTTTGTACAGCCCGATTGCATCGGACAGCGGCCCGCCGCCCTCGGCCGACAACGCGGCCGACACCAAAAAATGCTGCGGTGTATCGCGCCGGCCCAGCAGCGTGATGTTCAGCGGCTGTGACGCTGGATGCGCCGGTGTCTGCGGCCGAAAGTCGCCGCGAAAGCTGTTGCGCAGCGCTGACGCGTTCTGGCCGTTCACGACAAACGCCAGCGCGATCAAGGCCGCGCGGTTTTCCAGCGCGGCACTGGCGCTGTCGCGCGAGCGCTGGCGTGCCAGCGTGAACAGCGGCGGCAGCAACCGGGCCAGCGACACCGGCCCGGTGCTGGCCAGCTCGGTGCCCAGCGCCGCCAGCCGGTCGCTGTACACCGCCAGCCGGGCTTGCTCGGCCGCGGGCACCAGGCTGCCGGCCAGGTCTTGCTGCAGATCGGCAGGCCAGGCGTAGGCCAGCACCAAGCTGCGTGGCTGGAAGCCCACATGGCTGACCAGGCGCTGCGCCAGCGCGCCCTGGGCACGCAGGTTCATCGCCGCCAAGGCCTGCGGTAGCAACTGCTCGGCCAGCCAGCCCGGCACCGGCAGCCGGCCCAGGTGAAGCTGCTGGACGGTGGGCAGCTCAGTGCTCTGGCTGAGCCGTAGATCCAGGTTCAGCCAGGCGCCCAGCAGCTTGCCCGGCAAGGGCAGGCTGGCCTGCACCCGCGCCGTGCGGTCTTGCAGCGCCACCTGGGCCCGCGCCGGGCCAAAACGGCGCGTGGCCTGGATGATCAACAGCGCCAGATCGCGCTCGCCCAGCACCACCGCCCGGGTGATGCCGGGCAGCTTGCCGCGTGGATCGTTGCGCTGCAGAAGCTGCAGCGCACGCTCGATGTCACCCGGCGCCACGGCGGCGGTTTGCGGCAGCGTGGGCGCATCGTCCAGCGCCAGCCCGGCGGCTGCCAGCAACAGCAGCGGCACGGCCAGCAGGCCAGCGGTGGTCCACAACAACAGTTTGCGCATGCCGTGTAGTCTGCCATCGTCGCGCTGGCGGTGATCGCGGCAGTTGGGTGGCCCTTGCCGGCTTGTCGCCGGGTGACGCGCCAGAATCGCGTTCCAATCTGCGCCGCCAGTCCACTGCAATGAAACCACCGACCTTCTTCAAAAATGCACTGGCCTTTCGCCGTTGGCTGCAGCGCAACGCCGACATTTCAAACGAGTTGGTGGTCGGTTTCTACAAGGTCGATTCCGGCCGCCCCAGCATGAGCTGGCCGGATTCAGTCGATGAAGCACTCTGCCATGGCTGGATTGACGGCGTTCGTCAACGGATCGATGATGTGTGCTACCAAATACGATTTACACCAAGGAAGCGCACATCCATCTGGAGCGCGGTCAACATCGCCAAATACGAACAGTTGCAAGCCCAGGGTCGAGTTACTCCGGCAGGCGCGCTGGCATATGCGCACCGAAAGGCTGAGAAATCGGTGGTCTACGCCTACGAACAGCCCGCCACTGCAGAATTTTCTACCGATGAACTGCAGCACTTTAAACGCGAGTTTGTGGCCTGGAAATTTTTTGAGGCCACCCCACCCAGCTATAAAAAAGTAATGCTTCACTGGGTGACCACGGCAAAAAAGCCTGAAACCAGAGCGTCGAGGTTGATCGTTCTGTTGCAGGCCTGCAGGCTTGGCAAGCGGCTCAGGTAAATGAGCGCGCGGCCCAAGCCGTCGCCTTGCTGCAAATAAACTGCTGGATTGCTGACATCTAGACACTTCCGCCTGGTTCATCAGAGCCCCGGCAAGCATTGGGGCTCGCTGGTCACCGAACAGCGGTTTGAGCGCGGCGCGGCCTGATGCGCGCTGCTGGCCCACAAATTTCAAGGCCCGCGCTTACCAGACATCCACAAAGCGCGCCGCCACCGCAGCGCCGCTGCCAGTGCCCGGCATTGCACAACCGTCCAGCCCACGCACCAGCCAGGCCCGGGTATCGGCCGGATCGATCACCGCGTCGATCTCCAAGGTGGTGGCCATGTTGATCGCCGAGCCGTTGGCATATTGGCGGGCCACAAGCTGCTGGTACAGCGCGTCGCGCGTTTTTTCAGGGTCAGCGCCGGCTGCAGCCGCCTCCAACTCCTTGCGGTAACCCAGTTTGACCGCACCCTCCAGCCCCATCGCGCCAAACTCGGCCGACGGCCAGGCGACAGTGAATACCGGCGCATCAAAGCCGCCCACCGCCATCGCCTGCGCGCCCAGGCCATAACCCTTGCGCACCACCACGGTGAAACACGGCACCTGCAAATGGGCGGCGGTGACAAACAGTCTGCAGGCATGGCGCACCTGGGCCGCGCGCTCCACCTCGGGGCCGACCATGAAGCCAGGCGTGTCGCAAAGGCTCAGGATGGGGATGCCATGCGCATTGCAAAGCTGCATGAAGCGTGCGGCCTTGTCGGCGCCGTCGGGGTCGATCGCACCGCCAAGATGGTGGGGATTGTTGGCATACAGGCCCAGCGGCCGGCCGTCGATGCGGATCAGCGCGGTAAGCATGCCGATGCCAAAACCGGCGCGCAGCTCCAGCACCGATGCGGTGTCGGCCAGCGCGTGGATCAGCGCACGCATGTCGTACACGCGCTGCCGGTTTTCGGGGATGGCGTGGCGCAGCAGCCTGGCGTCGCCCGCCGCCCAGGCCCGGCTGCGGCCTTGAAAGTAGCCCAGGTACTTTTTGGTGGCGGCCACCGCCGCGGCCTCGTCTTGCACCAGCAGGTCGATCACGCCGTTGTGGTGCAAATCGGCGGCGGGGCCGATCTCCTCGGGCCGGAACACACCCAGGCCACCGCCTTCGATCATCGCCGGGCCACCCAGGCCGATGTTGGCGGCTTGCGTCGCGATGATCACGTCGGCGCAGCCCAGCAGCGCGGCGTTGCCGGCAAAGCAGCGGCCATGCACCACGCCCACCACCGGCACCTTGCCCGACAGCGCAGCAAACTGGCTGAACGTGTGGTTGTTCAAGCCGGCCACGATCGGCATGTCCACATCACCCGGCCGGCCGCCGCCGCCCTCGGCAAACAGCACGGTGGGCAGTTTCCATTGGTGGGCCAGGCCCAGCAGCCGGTCCTTTTTGTGGTGGTTGCGCCAGCCCTGGGTACCGGCCAGCACGGTGTAGTCGTAAGCCATCACCGCGCAGCGGCTGCGCTCGGGGCCAAATTCCGCACCGTTGATCGCACCGATGCCGGTGACCATGCCGTCGGCCGGGGTGTTGTGAATCAGGTCATCCAGCGTCCGGCGCCGGGTTTGCGCGGCGATGGCGTAGGCGCCGTATTCGGTGAACGTGCCGGGGTCACACAGGTCTTCCACGTTTTCGCGCGCGGTGCGGCCACCGGCGGCATGGCGTCGTGCCACGGCGGCGGGGCGGGCGGCGTCTTGCAGCAGCGCATTGCGATCCAGCACCCGCTGCAGATCGGGGCGGATGTGCCCGGGGTTCTGGGCCTGGGCATCGGTGGCGCCGGCCTGGGTGGTGTGCACCGGCAACAGCCGCATCAGCAACTGGCCTTCGTTGACAAAGTCACCCGGCGTCGCGCACAGGCCGGCAATGCGCACGGCAGCCGGGCTGTTGATGCCGTGCTGCATCTTCATTGCCTCCAGCACCAGGGCCTCGGCGCCGGCCGCCAGCAGGTTGCCCACGGCGGCGTTGAACTGCACCAAGCGGCCGGCCATCGGGGCGCGCAAGGCCAGTTCGCCATCGGCCAGGGCTTCTTCCTTGGCCCCGGTTGCCGGTGGCGCCACCACGGCGTGCGGCGCGGCATCGGTGAACTCAGCAAGGCGGGTTTGCAGCGCGGGCCAGTGTTGTTCCAGCCAGCGGGTGTGCACCTGGTTGTGTTGCACCGCATCGTCGGCGGCCAGTGCGCGCAGCAAGGGCAGGTTGGTGGCCAGGCCCTCGATGCGGCACTCGGCCAGCGCGCGCTGCGAGCGGCGTAGCACATCGGCAAACACGCCGCTGGCATGGTGCACGATCAGCTTGGCCAGCAGGCTGTCGTGGTGCGGTGATGGGCTCAAGCCGCTGACCGCATGGCTGTCCACCCGCACCCCCAGCCCGGCCGGCAGATCGCAGCGGCCGATGCGGCCAGACGCCGGCCGGGCATGGCCGGCGTCGTCCTGGGTCTCGGCATTGATGCGCCACTGCACTGCAAAACCACGTGCCGGCGGTGGGTGGGCCGGGTCCAGCCCCAGCATGGCCAAGCTGCTGCCAGCGGCGATCTGGATCTGCGCGGCCACCAGGTCCACACCGGTCACCGCTTCGGTCACGGTGTGCTCCACCTGCAAGCGTGGATTGGCCTCGATGAAAACAAACGGCAGCGTGGCCGAGGCTTCGTCCACCAGAAACTCAAACGTGCCCAGGCTTTGGTAGGCGGTGCAACGCGCCAGGCGCAGCGCCGCGCTGATGAGCTGTTCGCGCAGCGCCGGGTTCAGGCTGGGGCTGGGCGCCATCTCCACCAGCTTTTGAAAGCGGCGCTGCAGCGTGCATTCCCGCTCGCCCAGGCTCAACACCTGGCGGCCGTCGCCCAGCACCTGCACCTCGATGTGGCGGGCTTGGGGGATCAGTTTTTCGGCGTACACATCACCCACGCCAAATGCCGCCAGCGCCTCTGCCGTGCAGCGCTGGTAGGCGGCGGGCAGCGCGGCCGGGTCCAGCACCGCGCGCATGCCGCGGCCGCCACCACCGGCCACGGCCTTGAGCATCAGGCCGCAGCCGGGATCGTGTTGGCGTAGCTCGGCAAAAAAGGCTTCGATCTGCAACAACGACGCGGCGGCCGTACCCGGCAGCAAGGGCACACCATGCTCGGCCGCCAGCTTGCGCGCGCTGGCTTTGTCGCCAAACAAGGCCAGTTGGGCCGGGCTGGGGCCGATGAACACCAGGCCGGCATCGGCACAGGCCTGGGCAAAGTCGGCCCGCTCGCTCAAAAAGCCGTAACCCGGGTGTAGCGCCTGGCAGCCATGCTGAACGGCGGCCTGCACCAGCGTGGCCATGTCCAGGTAGGCGGCCGGGCCGGTGGCCTGCAGCGCCACGGCCTCGTCGGCCAAGCTGCAGTGCAGTGCGCCAGCGTCGTCCTGGGCAAAAACCGCCACCGTGCGGATGCCCAGGTCTTGCGCCGCACGCTGGATGCGCACTGCAATCTCGCCGCGGTTGGCGATCAGGATTTTCTGGAAGCTCATGCGGCCCATGCTACGGGCCGGGTTGGCCCCCCCGGCGTCACCTTGGTGATGACGCCGGGGGGCCAGGCCAGGTCAGGCGATCTGCCGCACTTCGCCCACGCCCTGCAGGTTGCTGATGCAGCGGCCACAGATCCTTGCATGCGCGGCGTTATTGCCCACGTCGTTGCGGTAATGCCAGCAGCGCTCGCATTTGGTGGCGGTGGACGGTGTCACCTGCACCGCCAGTGCATCGCCCGCCAACAGCGTCACTTGCGAGGTGATCAGCACAAACTTCAAATCCTCGCCCAACGAGGCCAGCAGCGTCAACGTCTCGGGCGGCGCGGTCAGCAGCACCGTGGCCTGCAGCGACGAGCCCACACCACCGTCCTTG
>JANOBL010001035.1:0-5352 GCA_031411635.1 Betaproteobacteria bacterium | reverse complement strand
GTTGGCACTGATCGCCATCGTGGTGGCATTGGCGCTGGCGCCGTTCGCCTTCCCCGGCGCCAAGGCCCTGAGCGTTGCTGCCAAGATGCTGGTGTTCATCTTGCTGGTGGCCAGCTACGACCTGCTGCTGGGCTATACCGGCATCGTCAGCTTTGCCCATACGATGTTCTTCGGCATCGGTGCTTATGGCGTGGCGGTGGCCAGCACCCGGCTGGGCCCGGGCTGGGGCGCCGTGGCCATAGGCACGGCCGTGGCCTTGCTGCTGTCGCTGGCCTTGTCGCTGCTGATCGGCTTGTTCTCGCTGCGTGTCAAGGCGATCTTCTACGCGATGATCACCTTGGCGGTGGCGGCGGCGTTCCAGACCCTGGCGTCCCAGTTGAGCGACATCACAGGCGGTGAAGACGGCCTGAGCTTCAAGAACCCGGTCTGGCTGAGTCCAGCCTTCGAGCCGTTCGAGACGCCGGTGCTGGGCCTCACGCTGGACGGCAAGATCGTCTGCTACTACCTGTTGTTCGTTGCCGTGGCAGGGCTGTTTCTGCTGCTGCTGCGTATCGTCAACTCACCGTTCGGCCGGGTGCTGCAGGCGATCCGCGAGAACGATTTCCGCGCCGAGGCCATCGGCTACCGCACGGTGGTCTTTCGCACCCTCAGCAATGTGCTGGCCGCGCTGTTTGCCTGTTTGGCAGGGGTGCTGCTGGCGCTGTGGCTGCGCTACACCGGGCCCGACACGACATTGAGCTTTGAGATCATGCTGGACATCCTGCTGATCGTCGTGATCGGCGGCATGGGCACGATGTATGGCGCGGTGCTGGGCTCGGTGCTGTTTGTGCTGGCGCAAAACTACCTGCAGGATTTGCTCAAGCTCGGCGCCACCGCATTGGACGGTGTGCCACTGCTGGGCCAGGTGGTCTCGCCCGACCGCTGGCTGCTGTGGCTGGGCGTGCTGTTTGTGCTGGCGGTCTACCACTTTCCCAGCGGTGTGGTGGGCCGCTTGCGTGCGCTGACGCTCTCCCAGCGGCCCTGATCTCCACAAAAGAGGAATCGACATGACCCATCCCCACCCAGGCCACCACCTCGTGTGGCCGGCCAGGCGGCTTGCCACGCCGCTGGCCTTGGCCGCCGCCAGCCTGCTGGCGGGCTGCTGGTTCGACGACGGGCGTTTCGAGGCCAGCATCAAGCCCGATTTTGTTGGCACGGTGGTGCAATTGCACTACGACGGCACCAGCGACGACCTGCTCACCGCCGGCCTGGGCAAGACCGACCTGGCCGATGCCAGCAAGGCCCCCACCACCTCGGCCACGCCCACCGCGGCCGAGTTGCGCAAGCTGGCCATCTACAACAACTACCGGGCGCTGGTGGACATGACCACCGCCGGTGGCTACGGCGTGTTCTACGGCCCCAATGTGGACGCGGCCGGCGTGGCCGGCACCGGCCAGGGCAAGATCGCCGGCACCGAGTACATCGCCTACAGCGACGACGGCAGCGGGGCGCGCAACGTCACCTTGCTGGTGCAGGTGCCCGACAGCTTCAATCCCGCGCAGCCTTGCATCATCACCGCCACCAGCTCGGGCTCACGCGGGGTGTACGGCGCCATCACCACCGGCGAGTGGGGCCTGAAGCGCGGCTGCGCGGTGGCCTATACCGACAAGGGCACCGGCGCCGCGCCGCACGATCTGCAGAACGACACGGTGCCGCTGATAACCGGCACCCGCAGCGGCGCCGCCAGCGCCGGCACGGCGGCGCAGTTCAAAGCCGGCTTGAGCGCTGCCGAGCTGGCCGCCTTCAACACCGCCACCCCGAATCGCTTTGCCTTCAAGCATGCGCACTCGGGCCGCAACCCCGAGAAAGACTGGGGCAGCTTCACCTTGCAGGCGGTGGAGTTTGCGTTCTGGGTGCTCAACGAGCAGTTCAGCGGCACCTATGCCAACGGCCTGCGCCAGCGCAGCATCCACCCCGACAACACCCTCGTGATCGCCTCCAGCGTGTCCAATGGCGGCGGTGCGGCGATCGCGGCGGCCGAGCTGGACCGCAGCGGTCTGATCGACGGTGTGGCGGTGGCCGAGCCGGCGATCGAGATGCCGGCCGCGCCCGGGGTATCGGTGCAGCGCGGCGGTGTGGCCGTGGCCACCATCGCCAAGACCTTGGTGGACTTCACCAGCTATGCCAACCTGTACCAGGCCTGCGCCTCGTTGTCGGCCCAGTTGGCGGCGTCGCCTGGCGGGTTTTATGTGGTCCCGTCGTTTGCCGGCAACCGTTGCGCCTCGCTCAAGGCCAAGGGCTTGCTGACCGCCAATACCACCGCATCGCAGGCCGACGAGGCGCTGCAAAAGCTGCGCGATTACGGCTGGGAGGCCGAATCCAACTTGTTGCATGCCTCGCACATCGCGTTTGAGGTGGCACCGGCGGTGACGGTGACCTTTGCCAATGCGCTGGCCCGCGCCAGCGCCAGGGACAACTTGTGCGGTTTCAGCTTTGGCGCTACCACCGGCGCTGGTGTGCCCAATGCGCTGGCGGCCGGCTTGCCGACGATGTTTGCCACCGGCAATGGCGTGCCGCCGGCCGCCGGCGTGCAGCTCATCAACAACCTGAGCCCGGGCGCCGCGCTGCGCGACCTGTTCTCGTTCTCGCCCAGCAGCCTGACCCAGGACTGGAATCTGGACGGCGCGATCTGCCTGCGCAATCTGCTGACCGGGGCCGACAGCGCCGCCAAGGCGCTGCAGGCCGGGCTGGACGAGACCCGCCGCAACGGCAAGCTGGGCGGCAGGCCGTCGATCATCGTGCATGGCCGCAACGATGCGCTGCTGCCGGTCAACCACACCTCGCGGCCTTACACCGCGCTGAGCAAGCTGGCCGATGGCGCGGCCAGCAAACTCAGCTACATCGAGGTGACGAATGCCCAGCACTTTGACGGTTTCATCGGCTTGCCTGCTGTGCTGCCCGGCTACGACACACGGTATGTGCCCTTGCACCTGTACCTGAACCGGGCGCTGGATGCCGTGTACGCCAACCTGAAAAACGGCACACCGCTGCCCGCCAGCCAGGTGCTGCGCACCCTGCCGCGTGGTGGGGTGGCGGGCGCGGCGCCGGCGCTGACGGCGGCCAACGTGCCGGCCATCGCCAGCACACCGGCCGCGGCCGATGCAATCACGCTGAACGGCAGCACCCTGGTCGTGCCCGACTGAACGCCTGCCGCCGGCCGCTCACTCGCTGCTGAACTGGCGCCAGTTCTTGCCCTTGAACTGGCGGTACCAGGCCTGGATGTGGGCGATGTCGGCGTCGGCGTCGGCTGTGGGCTGGAACACCGGCCCCAGGCCGCTCAACTTGCGTGGATAGTCCATGTACGCCATCACGATGGGCACGCCGGCTTCGCGCGCAATCCAGTAAAAGCCGGTCTTCCACTGCCGGGTCTTGGCGCGGGTTCCCTCGGGTGGCACCACGAGCTGCAACGCCGCATCGGCATCACGCAGCGCCCGGGCCGACGCCGCCACCAGGTTGTTGGATTGGGATCGGTCCACCGCAATGCCACCCAGCCAGCGCATCAGCGGCCCGAACGGCCAGCGGAAGAGCTGTTGCTTGCCCATCCAGTGGATGTTCAGGCGCAGCGCAAACGCCACCATCAAGGTGTAGGGCAGGTCCCAGTTGCTGGTGTGCGGCGCGCCGATCAGCACACATTTGGGATGGTTGGCCGGTAGTTGCCCGGCCAGCGTCCAGCCGGTGGCGCGCAAGAACAGCACCGACCACAGCCGCAGCACATGGTTGATGCCGGGCGTGGTGAACAAGGTGCGGTGCATGGGTTCGGCGTGCGGCGGCGCGCCGCATTGTGCGGCAGCGCTGCGGCCAACATCCGGCGCCGGCCGGCCGCTTACATCAATGGGCCGGGCGCCGTGTTGCGCCAGCCGTCCAGCGGCGCCGGCAGCGTGGGGTTGATGTGATCATCCAAGGCCTGGTTGTGCCGGCCGATCAGCACCAGGGCCTGGCGCTGCAATTGGGCTGCGTCGTGATGCTCGCCACAACGGTCCAGCACATCGCTGGCGCGCAGCAGCAGACGCAGCTCCCAATGGGGATCGGTGGTCAGCAAGGCCAGCCGGGCGGCTTCAAACGCCAGTTCGCGGCAGCGTGCCAGCGCCGGGCGCAGCGGCACCGGCCCGGCGCCCATCGCCAGCGCTTGCTCGGCGGCGCTGGTGGCCACCTCGGCCAGCGTGCATTGCAGATCGGCACGCAGATCGGTGGCGCCCAGCACCGTGGCCCAGCGCTGCGCCTGCGCCAGGTAGCCCTGGGCCGCACTGTAGGCCTTGAGCGTGCACAGCGCCGCTGCCACCGCCTTCAGCGCCTGGCACAGCCCGGCGGTGCGTGCCGGGCCGGTGTCGATATGGGCCTCGGCCAGGCGCAATTGCTGCAGCGCCTGGGTCAGCGCCAGCCGGCCGGCGCCCTCTGGCAAGGCCTGGCCATCGGCGCGATCCTGCAGTGCGGCGGCGCTGGGGTGGCACAGGCTGGGGTCAGGGTTGAGCGCGGGCATCGTGATCCAGTGTCGACAGGCGCAACCGCGCTTGGTTACACGATGTTACGGGCGGCCGCACCGTGGCTGTCCCCCGCAGCCACGGGGTTGGCATGCCGCGCCCCCGTGGGCACGGGGTGGGTTGCGCGTGTTTACTGCAATGTCGGTGTGCAGAAAAGTGCGGCAACATGCGCGCCAGCCGTGGGCTTGACAACACGCCCACCCCCAAGCCTTCCGGAGACCGCGCCATGCGTTGGATGACCCACCTGCTTCGCCCGTCGCTGCTTGCCGCGGCCACCAGTGCGCTGGCCTTGCCGGCGCTGGCGCAGACCGTGCTGACCTTGTCGTCCTGGGTGCCGCCCACCCACACGCTGACTGAAGGCCAGAAAGAGTGGTGTGCGATGCTGGAGCAAAAGGCCGCCGGCAAGATCAAGTGCCAGGTGCTGCCGCGTGCGGTCAGTGCTGCGCCGGGCACCTTTGATGCGGTGCGCAACGGCCTGGCCGATCTGTCGTTCACGGTGCATGGCTACACGCCGGGGCGTTTTGTCACCACGCAGATGGTGGAGTTTCCGTTCATGGGCAACTCGGCCGAGGCCACCTCGGTGGCGTTCCAGCGCATCTACGCCAAGAACCCGGCGTTTGCAGACGAGCACAAGGGTGTCAAGGTGCTGGCGGTGTTCACCCATGGCCCGGGCATCGCACTGAACACCAAGAAGCCGGTCACCAAGGTGGACGATCTGGCCGGCATGAAATGGCGCATCGGTGGCGGCATGGTCAACGAGATCAGCAAGGCGCTGGGCATGAACGTCACGCTCAAGCCCGCACCCGAGAGCTACGAATTGCTGTCCACCGGTGTG
>JANOBL010001034.1:0-5062 GCA_031411635.1 Betaproteobacteria bacterium | reverse complement strand
TGCAGCAGTTGCACAGCGCCGTCGAGGCCAAGCTGTCCGAGTTGGCGCTGACGATCGAGCTCCACGACCAAGGCAAACGCGAAGCCAGCGTCGAGCTGGTGATGAGCAACATCGGCAAAGAGCAGATGGATGCGATCCGGCAGATCAATGCCGGGCTGATGGCCTCGGAGGCGCAAAGCATCACGGCCGGGCGCGCAGACCTGTTTCGCACGCTGATGATCAGCCGCATCGGGCTGATCCTGGTCAGTGTGCTGTCGGTGTTGGCGCTGTTTTTGTTCCTGCTGCAAGCCTCGCTGCGCGAGGGCCACCAGCAAGAGCTGCGGCGCATCGTGCAGGCCGAGCGGGACCGGCTGGACATCGAGGTCAGGCAGCGCACCCAGCAGCTCACCGAGCTGGCCCAGCATCTGCAAACCGCGCGTGAGGACGAGCGACACCGCCTGGCGCGTGATCTGCACGACGAGTTGGGGGCGCTGCTGACATCGGCCAAGCTGGATGCGGCACGCATCAAATCGCGGCTGGCCGGTGGCTCGCCCGAGGCGCTGGAGCGGCTGGCCCACCTGGTGGGCACGCTCAACACCAGCATTGCGCTGGGCCGGCGCATCATCGAGGACTTGCGGCCCTCCACCCTGGGCAACCTGGGCCTGGTGGCCACGCTGGAGATCCTGGTGCGCGAGTTTGCCGAGCGCTCGGGCGTGCTGGTGCACAGCAACCTGGCCAGCGTGCCGCTGGAGGCCACTGCCGAGCTGATGATCTACCGCCTGGTGCAAGAGGCCATCACCAACATCAGCAAGTACGCCAATGCCAGCCAGGTGTGGCTGAGCCTGGCGCTGCGCCAGGGCATGCTGCAAGTGGAGGTGCGCGACGACGGTGTTGGCTTTGACACCAGCCTGCGGCCCAGCTCGGTGTATGGCCTGGTGGGCATGCGCTACCGGGTGGAGGCCGAGGGCGGCACGCTGGTGGTGACCTCGGCGCCGGGCCAGGGAACGACGCTGATGATGACGCTGCCGGTGCAGCCGGTGCTGCCGGTGCAGCCGGTCCAGCCGGTCCAGTCGGTCCAGCCAGCCAGCGCGAACTGAACCGCCGCGCCACGCTGTCAGCGCCGTCCTACGCCCAGCGCTGCTGCGGCCCTACAGCGCCAGGGCGGCCAGGCCTATCGCCGCACACCGGGCCGCAGATCACACTGGCCCCACTGCGGCAACATAACGGTTTTCCCACCGTTTTGCCACCCCCGGGCCCGCCGCGCCCACGTTGTCTGGAGCCTCGCCATGCTGCATTACGCTGTAGTCTTTTTTGTCATCGCATTGATCGCCGCGCTGTTCGGCTTTGGTGGCATTGCCGCCAGCGCCGTGGGCATTGCCAAGATCCTGTTTTTCGTTTTCGCGGTGCTGGCCGTCGCAAGCTTTTTGTTCGGCCTGATCCGAAAAGGCTAAGCGCCTCGGCGCTGGCTTTTGTTTGCCCTCGTTCCCTCTCGTCCAACCACCAAGGATCACCATGTTTGCCACCAAATACCCTGACGCTGCCGACCACCTGGCCGACAACGCATCACAAGCCGCCCAAGACGCCATCAAGTCCACCCAGGGCATGGTGAACAACGCGCTGAACAGCGTGGCCGATGTGGCGGTGCCGATGGTCAACCGCGCCAGCGACCAGGCCAGCGCGCTGGTGCAGCGCGGCGCCGATGCACTGCGCGACGGCTCGCAACTGGTGCGCAACAGCGCACGCCAGGCCTCGGACAGCACCGTGGGCTACATCCGCGACGAGCCGGTCAAAGCGATGCTGATCGCTGCGGCCACCGGCGCCGCGCTGATGGGCCTGGTCAGCCTGATGGGCCGCTCACGCAATCGGGATTGAGCGTCACTACCCGCGCCGCTGCCTTGTCGAGAAGCCAGATGCATCCACTGTTGCACCTCATCGCCACCCGGCCCCAGCTCCTGGCCGACCATGCCGGCGCCTACGCCGATCTGGCAATGGCAGAACTGGGCCAGGCCTCGGCCGGCTGGCAGCGCCAGGCGGTGCTGACGGCGGCCACGGCCTGCAGCCTGCTGGTGGCAACCATCCTGGCAGGCGTGGCGCTGATGCTTTGGGCGGTTACCCCAGCGGCCAATCTGCACGCGCCCTGGGCGCTGCTGGCCGCACCGCTGTTGCCAGCGGTGGTGGCACTGGCTTGCCACCTGGCGCGCCAGCCAACCGGCACCGGCGCAGCGTTTGGCGTGTTGCGCCGGCAAGTGCAGGACGACATGCGCATGCTGCGCAGTGTGGGCAACCCATGAGCCACCCGCTGATCGACAGCCAGGCCGCAGTGGCGCGCTTGACGCGCTCGCGCGAGCATCTGCGCCAGGCGATGCAGCCAGTGGCAGCCGCCGGCCAGCACGCCGGTACCGCAAGCCCTGGCACCGGATCGCCCTGGTGGCAACGCATCACCGCACAAGTGCCGGCCGCGGCGCTGCTGCTGGAGGCGCTGCGCCCCTGGTGGGCTCGCCATCCACTGCGCATTGCCGGCCTGCTGGCGGGCGAAGCGGCGCGCAACTGGGTGGTGCCGGAGGCGCGCCGCCATCCACTGCGCCTGGTGCTGGGCGCTGCCACAGTTGGCGCGGCGCTGATGCTGACCCGGCCGTGGCGCTGGGCGCTGAAGCCAGCGCTGTCACCGGCACTGTGGGCCGGCCTGCTGCCAACGCTGGTGGGCCAGGCGATGCGGCGTGCACCCCGCAATACCTGGGCCGCGTTGCTGGCGGCGCTGGCACAGCCGGCTGCGCCCGCCGGTGTTGCCGGTGGCGGCGCTGCAGCGCAAGCTGCGATGTCGTTTCCGGAGCGCTGATTGCTCGTGCGCCTGCTGGCGCACGCCGCTCATTCGATACGGCGTCTCCAGCTTGCACGCCATCAGCTTGACCATGTGGCCGTGGGACTCGAACAGCCGACTTCCAGCTTGAAGTCGGCATCACAACCAATACGCCCACAGCCGCGAAAACTGCTCCTTGACGCGCAGCGCCAGCGAGCGCTGCTCCCAGTCCACCAGCGCTATCGCATCCGACGCCGCCAGATCACGGTCGAACATCGCTTGCACCTGGGCCCCAAACTCGCTGCCCAGCACCACCGCGTTCAACTCCTGGTTGTGCAAAAAACTGCGCCAGTCCAGGTTGGTGGAGCCCACCGTGGCCCAGACGCCATCGATCAACGCGGTCTTGGCATGCAGGATCACACCGCGCCGCTCGTAGATCTGCACCCCGGCGCGCAGCAACTCGCTGTAGTGGCTGCGCCCGACATGGAACACCAAGGCCGAATCGGTCTGCCCAGGCAGGATCAGCCGCACCGCCACACCCCGCGCGGCAGCGGCGGTCAGCGCCGCCAGAAGCTGTGGATCGGGCGCAAAGTAGGCGTTGGTGAGCTGCACACTGGTCTCGGCGCTGTGGATGGCCGACAGCAGCGTGGCGTAGATCAGGCTGAACGGCTCCCCGGGTGCACTGCCGATGGCCCGCACCACTTGCCGGCCGCTGACGATGGGGGTTGGAAAGTACAGCCGCTGCGCCAGCGCCGGCCCCTGCTGCCGGGCCCAGGTGGCCAGAAACAGCTTTTGCAACTCGGCCACCACCGGGCCTTGCAACTGCAGGTCGGTGTCGCGCCAGGCCGGCTGGGTGCTGGGCTGGGGGGTGTTGGACTGGACTTTGGGGCGGGCCTTGGCAGCCTGGCCAAACGAGCCACCCGAGTACACGCTGCTGATGTTGATGCCGCCCAGAAACGCAATGCGGCCGTCGATGATCAGCAGTTTGCGGTGATCACGCTGGTTCCACATCCAATCGCCCCGCGCGTCCAGCGGGTTGATCGGGTTGAAGGCCAGCACCGCGATGCCGGCATCACGCAGGCGCTGGAAAAACGCCGCCGGGGTGTTGAAGGTGCCAGCGCTGTCATGCACCAGGTTGACCTGCACGCCTTGCGCCTGCTTGGCCAGCAGAGCCTTGGCAAATTGCTGGCCCACCTCGTCATCCTCCAGGATGTAGGTTTCCATGTTGATGTGGTCGCGCGCCGCCGCGATGGCCCCCAGCATTGCCCGGTAGGTGGCCGGCCCGTCCTGCAGCAATTGCACCTGGTTGCCGGTGGTCAGCGGGCTGCCGACGATGGTTTCTTCCAGCGCCAGATGGCGGTCGAAGATGTTGGTGTCGGGCGCCGTGGCGCGCAAACGCGCCAGGATGGCCTGGCTTTGCGCGGCCGACAGCGGCCCCTGCGCCCCCGCCAGCCGGGGCGCCAGGCCACGCGGCCGGGCCAGATCGGGCACCAGCGTGGGCAGGCTGCTGCAGCCAGTGGCCGCCAAGCCGGCCAGGCAGGCCCACAGCCGCCCGCGGGCCCGCGCCCGCTCAGCGCGCGCTGCTGACACGCCAAACCACGTTGCCAACATCGTCGGCCACCAGCAGCGCGCCATGCCGGTCCAGCACCACGCCCACCGGCCGGCCATAGGCATGGCCGTCGGCATCCAGAAAACCGGTCAGCACATCCAGCGGCAGCTCACCACTGGGCCGGCTACCGGCAAACGGCACAAAAACCACCTTGTAGCCGCTGTGCAAACGGCGGTTCCAAGAGCCATGCTGGCCGATGAACATGCCGTTGGCAAATGTCGCCGGCAGCGTGGTGCCAGTGGACACCGCCAGGCCCAGCGACGCGGTGTGGGCACCCAGCGCGTAATCGGGGGTGATCGCGCTGGCCACCCGGTCGGGCTGCTGCGGCTGCACCCGCTGGTCCACATGCTGGCCCCAGTAGCTGAACGGCCAGCCGTAAAAACCACCGTCCTTGACCGAGGTCAAAAAATCGGGCACCAGGTCGTCACCCAGCTCATCGCGCTCGTTGACCACCGTCCACAACACCGCGCTGGCGGGCGCCCAGGCCAGGCCGTTGGGGTTGCGCAGGCCGCTGGCCCACACCCGGTGTGCGCCGGTGGTGGTATCCACCTCCCAGATCGCCGCCCGCCCTTCTTCGGCGGCCAGGGGGCGCTGGGCCGCGGGGCGGGTGGGGCCCACGGGGACAGACAGCTTGAAGCAAACGGCGCAGGCGATCAGGTGAGTGGTGCAGGTGGGGT
>JANOBL010001033.1:0-2995 GCA_031411635.1 Betaproteobacteria bacterium | reverse complement strand
GTGGGCGGCATCGTTGTCAAGCCGGCCGCGATGCAGGCCGCTGCGCGCCGTGGTTATGCCACCGCCACCGACCTGGCGGACTACCTGGTGAAGCAGGGTTTGCCGTTCCGCGATGCACACGGTGTCAAACAGCGGCTCCTTGTCCTCCTGGTTGTCCTTGTTGTAGGCCAGCGGCTGGCCCTTCATCAACATGACCAAGCCCATCAAATGGCCTACCACACGGCCGCTCTTGCCGCGTGCCAACTCGGCCACATCGGGGTTGCGCTTCTGCGGCATGATCGAGCTGCCGGTGCAGTAGCGGTCGGCCAGGTCGATGAAGCCGAAGTTCTGGCTCATCCACAGCACCAACTCCTCGGCCAGGCGCGACACATGCACCATGGTGATCGTGGCAAAGGCCAAAAACTCGATCGCAAAGTCACGGTCGCTCACTGCGTCCAGGCTGTTTTCGCAGACCGCTTCAAAGCCCAGCGCGGTGGCCACGGATTCACGGTCCAGCGGGTAGCTGGTGCCGGCCAGCGCGGCGGCACCCAGCGGCAAGCGGTTGGTGCGGCGGCGCACATCGGCCAGCCGCTCGGCATCGCGCGCAAACATCTCCACATAAGCCAGCAGGTGGTGCGCAAAGCTCACCGGCTGCGCCACCTGCAAATGGGTGAAGCCGGGCATCACGGTGTCGGCATGGCCGGCGGCCACGGCCACCAGTGCTTGCTGCAGCTCGGTCAACAGCAGCGCCAGTGCATCGATCTCGCCACGCAGCCACAGCCGCACGTCGGTGGCCACCTGGTCGTTGCGCGAGCGGCCGGTGTGCAGGCGTTTGCCGGCATCGCCCACAAGCTGGGTCAACCTGGCCTCGATGTTGAGGTGCACGTCTTCCAGTTCCAGCTTCCACTCGAAGCGGCCGGCCTCGATGTCCAGCGTGATCTGGGCCAGGCCGCGCTCGATGTCGGCCAGGTCTTGCGCGCCGATGATGCCCTGGCGGCACAGCATCGCGGCGTGCGCCAGGCTGCCGGCAATGTCAGCCCGCCACAGCCGCTGGTCAAACGCCACGCTGGCGGTGTAGCGCTGCACCAGCGCGCTCATCGGCTCGGAGAACAACGCCGACCAGGCCTGGCTTTTTTTGTCCAGGGGGTTGGCTAGTGGCTTGCCGGACATGGTCTTGGACGCTCGGTATGGTTGGTAGGACAAGTGGTAAAAACGGCCGCTGAAGCAGCGGAAAAAACCTGCGGTAAACCCCGCAGGCAAGCCCTTATTATCCGGCGACCCTTGCCCAACCACCATGGCCACCTCTGTCGATTCCCCCGAGCTTGACGCAGGCGGGCCTGTCTCGCAGGCCGGCAGCATCTGGCCCGATACCGCGCACTTGCGCGGCGCGGGCGCCAGCTCGCTGTTTGAGGTCAGCCGTTTCGACCCCTTGTTCGATCAAAAGGCGCGGCTGCGCCAGCGCCTGGCAGCGCAGTTTGACCTCTGCCGCCCGGCACTGGGCCTGCGGGTGCTGTTGTTTGTGCAAGTGGTGGTGGCGCTGGCCGCGTTGCCGTTGGCGCAAGGCCTGCTGGATGCGCTGGCGCGCGAGGGCGTGCTGGCGTTTGCTGCGCTGGCGGCCGGGCTGGTGTGGCTGCCGGCGGCGTGTGCGGCGCGGCCCTGGCTGATGCGCCAAGGGCAGCGCTGGCGCGACAGCCTGCTGGCCGGCGGCGGTGGTGTGGCGGCGCTGGGCGCCTGGGGCGCGGTGGTGGGCCTGGGGCTGGTGCCAGCCCGCGCCGGTGCTGCGCTCGGGAGTGCGGCTTGCGGCGTGGCGCTGGCGCTGCTGGTCTGGCGCTGGCTGGGGCTGCGTGCGCTGGCAGTGCAGCCGGTGGAGGCCCATGCCCGGCTGGCCGAGCTGCAATCGCGCATCCGGCCGCATTTTTTGTTCAACGCGCTGAACACCGCGCTGGCACTGGTGCAGATCAACCCGCAGCAGGCCGAGACGGTGCTGGAGGATTTGTCGCAGCTCTTCCGCGCCGCGCTGGCCGAAACCGGCAGCGCGGTGACCCTGGACGAAGAGATCGACCTGGCGCAGCGCTACCTGGCGATTGAAAAACTGCGCTTTGGCAACCGGCTGCAGCTTGTGTGGGATCTGGACGCTGCCGCGTCCAACGCGATGCTGCCGCCGCTGGTGCTGCAGCCGCTGGTTGAAAACGCGGTGCGCCACGGCATCGAGCCGGCGCTGGCAGGCGGCCGCATCGTCGTGCGAACGCGGGTGCAGCGTGGCATGGTGGAGCTGCTGGTCACCAACACCTTGCCCGAGGTTCCAGGCCGCCCGGGCAGTGGCATTGCGCTGGCCAACGTGGCCGAGCGGCTGCGCCTGCTGCACGATGTGGCGGGCACGCTGCAGGCCGGCATCGAGGACCAGCGCTTCCAGGCCCGGATCCGGGTGCCGCTGTGAGTGCGCCGACGGCGCTGCCGTCTGCCGTGGTGCCGGCTGCCCCGTTGGCGGTGCTGATCGTCGATGACGAGCCCCTGGCACGCCGGCGGCTGAAAGCGCTGGTGGAGGCCAACGAGCAACCCCGCGCCCGGGTGGTGGCCGAGGCCGGCAGCGTGGCCGAGGCCTTGCGCTTGATCGAGGCCAGCCCCTGCGATCTGGTGTTGCTGGACATCGTGATGCCCGGCGGCAGTGGCATCAAGCTGGCCGACGACATCCGCCGCCTGCCCGGCGCGCCGCTGGTGGTGTTTGTCAGCGCCCATGCCGAGCATGCGCTGCGTGCTTTTGAAGTGGATGCCGCCGATTACCTGACCAAACCGGTGCGCCGTGAGCGCCTGCAAGCCGCGTTGTTGCGGGTGGCGCAGCGACTGGCGGTGGCGCTGCCGGCGGCGCAAAGCGGGCCGGTGATCGTGGTCAGCGACCGCGGCCGGGTGTTGCGCGTGCCGGAGAGCGAAGTGCTGTACCTGAAGGCTGAGCTGAAATACGTCACGCTGTGCAGCCACCGCGGCACCTGGCTGCTGGACGAGCCGTTGGCCGACCTGG
>JANOBL010001032.1:0-34040 GCA_031411635.1 Betaproteobacteria bacterium | reverse complement strand
CGGCCAACAGCAGCCGGTCGCGACCGGCTGCTGTTGGGCTGCCTGCCCGTTCGCATTTGCCAACTCTCCGAGTTGACTCGGACCGCCGCGACAGCGTGCCTGTCGAAGAGCGGGCGTGGGATTCAGCTCGCTGGCGGTCTCAGCGCCACGGCTCGTGGTCAAGGCGGCTGGCTTTGGCACCGTGTTCATACTGATGGTCGGCATCCCGCCGTGCATCACCGCCTCACTTACCGCCATGCTGAATGAACCATGACCTTTCACGGCAGCCTGACGTTTCCGCGTTGCGCAGCCTGCTGCGGGGCATTTGCTCGAGTGGCGCGCCCACCGCAGGAGTGCTTCCATCGTCCATTTGCTGGGATGGAACCAGGAGAAGTGCATGCCGATCGACAAGGTCCGGATGATAATTTCCAGCCGTTGCAAAGACTATCCCCAGAAGGATGGCGGCAACTTCGAGCTCAAGGCCCTGCGCAAGGCGCTGAAAGAGCACATCGATTCCGAAGTGTTCTTTGGGCAAGTGCTGCTTCAGTGTTTCACCAACGAGCACGAGCGGCCCCTCGTCGTTTCGTGTGGAACCCAACAGTCAGAGTTGCAACTCGTAGTCGAACCCTGTGGGCATGTGGGCAGGCTGCCTTTGAGCCTGTCCACATGTCCACAGGGGGGTGTCGGAGGGTGATGTCGTGAGCGTTCAGATCGAAGCCTTGTTCACCAGTGCGCTGGGTCTCCAGGCGCCTTGGGCGGTGCGGGATGTGCGGCTTGATACCGCCAAGCACCGCATCGACTTCGACGTCGAGTGCAAGCAGGCGCTACTGGCCTGCCCCGCATGCGGTGCGGGCTCGCAGAAGGTCCATGACCGGCTGCCTCGCTTGTGGCGGCATCTGGACTTCTGCCAGTACTAGGCCTCTGACTGCATGCCGAGGTGCCATGCGTGGGATGCACGGCCTGCGGCAATACCAGGCAGATCGGCGTGCCGTGGTCTCGACACCGGTAAGGCGCCTTTTCGGTCCAGGCGCACTACCATTCACGGCAGCCTGAAAGGCTCCCCTAGGCCCACCCAGGAGTCCCCGATGCCAGGACACTTCGAATTCTGGTCAGACGCCCCCAGGCGCGATGATGCAGTCTGGCCGCGCCTGCCGCCAACCGTGACCGGCAAGACCGCCGTCTGCGCGCCGGGCGGGCACTGAGCCGACATGCTGGTCATCCGCCAAGCCCAGATGCGGGCCCTCTACGATGATTACGCCGAGCGCTGGGTCGTGTCGCACCTGCGGCGCCACTTTCCCGATGCCTGCCGCGAGCGCGGCGAGACGGCCCTGGACGGCTTCGTCCACGTCGCGCTGGCGCGCGCCCGCGCCCATGGCTTCGCCGACATCGGCCCGGCCTGCCGCTACGTGCAGCTGGCCTTGCTGCTGGGCGAGGACTTCGACCGCCGCCACGACTGGGCGCAAACGCTGTTGTCGCCGCAGACGCGGCTGACGCCGGCGACGCGCATCGAACTGTTGCAGGCCGCCGCAGAGCGGTTCCTGCGCGACGGCCCGACGGCGCCGGAACCGGACGAGCCCGACGACGCCTTCGAGCTCGAATGGGACGAGCCCGTCCTGCCGCCCCGGGCGGCAACGGCAGATGAGGACGAAGACATCGAGGACGACGAGGAGGAGGACGACGTCGACGAGGCGCCGCCCGAAGCTGCCGCTGCCGCGCCCGCCGCGGACGGCGGGGCGGCACCCGGGAGGTCTGCATGAGCAACGGCCTGGACACCGCCGCCACCGACGCCGAACTCAACGCGCCGCGCGACGGGGTCCAGCGCTGCCGGCAGCGGCCCGAAGTGCGGCCCGTGCTGCGGATCGCGGCGCCGAAGATCGTGCTGGTGAAGAAGGCCTACCAGACCCACGCCCACCGCCTGACCGTCCGCCTGGGAACCGACAGCAAGTTCTCCGGCACCGGGCACCTCAGCAGCGCGAACGCGAACATCCGCGTCTACGACAACAGCGGCGTGCTGCAGGCCCTGCCGCTGCAGATTTCCGGAAGCAAGCTGGCCGGCGGCGTCACGCTGCACATCGAAGGCGCCGGCCCCAGTGCCAACGTCGACGCCAGTTCGCTGTCGCTGTCGCGGGCGGGCGGCGACAAGACCGTGATGAACAGCCCGGCCACCGACAGCTTCACCTGCGTCGAGCTGAGCCTGGAACTCGGCCAGTACAAGGCCGCCACCGGCGGTGCGGCGCCGGCGCCTGTGGGCGACAAGATCGGCGTCGGCCGCAACGTGCACTTGCAGACCAGCGATCTGTGGGCGGGTCGGGCCCACATGAAGGTGCTGCAGCCGCTGCCGGCCGACTACGCCAACCAGGTGGTGCTGAAGCCGATCGGCAGCCGCGTGCGGGTCTTCGGCGCCGCCGACGAAGCACCGCTGGGCGGCCAGGTGGCGCTGCCGCTGCCCGACAGCACGGCGGCGCCCAGCATCCCCGCCGGCAAGGTTTACTGGGTCGAAGGCGCGGCGGCCAGCAAGAAGGTGCTCGACACCGGCTTCACGCTCGAGATCTCCGATCTGCCGGGCGTCGAAGGCGAGCGCGCCAACATCACGGTGGTGCAGGCCGAGATGCTCGTCTACGGCATGCCGGCGTCGCCGGGCGCCAAGCCGACGGCCCTGTCCGCCGCGGAGAAGCTGGACCCGGGCCGGCCCGTGATGCTGCAGAACGGCGCCGGCACCGCGGGCCGCGGGCTGGTGGTCGTCAAGCGCGTCAAGCCCAAGACCTGGGTCGGCGACCTCGAGTTCCAGGTCTGGGACCTGGCCGCCGGTAACCAGGCCAACCCGCGCCTGGGCCTGCTGGCGGGCATCGCGCCGGCGGTGGCACAGGCCAACCCTATCACCCACGACAGCGGCTTTCCCTCGGCCGGGCGCAAGTTCTGGATCGAGGGCGTGCTGGCCAGCAACGCCGCGCGCGACACCCAGCTTCGGCTGCGCGTCAGCGACGCCGAAGGCAGCGCCGATCGCGCCAACGCGACCGTGCATGAGTTCTACGTCAAGGAGATCTTCTTCGAAGGCGTGGTGCCCATCTACTACGCTCGCATCCCGCACACCGGCAGCTACCTGGTGCCGCCCGCCGGCGTGCTGCCGCGCACGCACTTCGCGCCGGTGCAGCAGCACCCGCCGGCCGCCACCGCGCACTGGGAACGCCAGGCCGGCAAGAACGTCGCGGCCCAGTACAGCTGGCCCGCGGCCTACGGCCGCAAGAATGCCAGCGGGGTGCCGAGCCCGACGCTGCGCGCCTCGTTCGAACTGTTCCCGAAAGCGCCGGGCAACCTCAGCTTGCCGGTGCATGCCGACGGCGGCACCGCCGGGGTGCTGACCGAGACCCGAACTGTCAGCTTCGTCAACGGCGATGCGGCGACCCAGAGCTTCGCGCTGAAGGAGTTGCCCAACACCGTCGAAGCGCGCGACGGGATGGAACTGGAGTGGCATTGCGACGGCCCGGCGCACAAGACCAAGCACACCCTGTTCTTCGTCGACAGGATGCCGCGTGCTGCCGACAACCTCTACGTAGACCAGTACCTGTGGGAGATCCTGGAATGGTCCTGCAACTGGGCTGCCGGCGTGAAGGGGCGCGACCCGGTCTTCGCGCGCATCTGGGCGCGCTTCAACCCGGCGGCCCCAGCCAATGCGCATGCCACCGGCCTGGTCTACTGGAAGAACTGGCAGACGGGGGTTCCGCCGAACCAGGACATGGCCTCGGCCGTGCAGTCGCAGGACCCGCCGACGCCGGCCAACGCGCAGAACGCAGCCAGCTGCATCGTCTTCGACCGGGTCCTGATCAATTGCCTCACGCTGCATGGCATCGCGGCCGCCGAGGTCATGCTGACACCACCGGCCGGTACGTTCGTGCGGGCCGGCGTCACCTACAAGTGCGAGGGCTGGGTCGACACCACGGTGACCGGCCAGGCCAACCCGGCGGCGCCACCGAGCTGGGAGAGCCACTGGATCGCCGCGCTGAAGATCGGTAGCTGGAAATACTATGACGCGTCCTATGGCGCGGGCCCGGTGAGCGCGCCCAAGCCCGGTCCCGCGAACTCGGTGATCAATGTGCTGAAGTTCGAACCGCTCACGGTCCTTAACTACGACTGCAAGACCGTCGCCCTGGTTCCCGTCGCAACCCCCCTGCTGCGCGACCCGCGGGCCTCGGTGGCGCCGCATCTGGTGGGCGAGGTGCTGTGGGAGAACCAGTGACCGCCGCGGCCCGCCGCCGGGCGCGGGTTGCGGGCTTGCTGCTCGTGTTCGGGGTCTGCGGGTCGGCGGTCTGTTCAGGAGAGGCAAAGATGTCCAAGGTGCAATTCGCGGTGCTCGGCCGGCCGGCGCAACTGATCGACGCTGCGGCCCTGGCCGATGGCGGCGCGTGCTATGCCGTCGGCATCGAGGCCGACGGCGATGCCTCTGCCGGCGCGTCCGGGCCGACCCAGCCTGGCGCCTGGCAGTTCTGGCTGGCGCAAGGCGAGGGCCGCTTCGTGGCGGCGCGCCGCGTGCCGGTCGTGCTGCCGGTGGGCAAGGCCATCGTCGCCGCGGCGCAGGGCCAGCGCATGGTGGCTGTGGTGCAGAGCAATTTCAGTCAGCCCCTGCTGGCCTTTGCGGCCGGCGGCCCCGGGGGTTTCGAAGGGTTCCGGCCCGGCGGGCTGCCGCTGGCCCTTTCGCCCGAGCAGGCGGCCCAGGTGCACATCGCCCCGAGAGACAACTGGAGCGCGGCCGGCCTGAAGACGCGCCAGTGGCTGTTCCAGCCGCAGCTCAGCGCCTTGGGCGGCGACCGCGGCTTCGCGATCGCTGCCCACACCGCCGACGGCCGGGCGCTGGTCTGGCACTGGGACGGCCAGGCGCCTGCGCCCACCTTCGTGGCCGAGCGGGCCGCGGCGCTGGACCCGGTGTCGCTGCGCGTCGGCGACGAGGAACGCCTGCTGTACCGCGCCATGCCCGCAGGCTGGAGCGTCTACTTCCACGAGCTGCGCTATTCCAGCCAGTTCGGCGCGGTCGCGCTGCCGTTGCAGATGCTGAAGCACGGCCAGGTGCACGAGCTGGGGCGTGAGCTGGGCATAGGCGGCGTGCTCGCCTTCGCCGCCGCTAGCGACGGCGGCACCGGTGTCGCGCTGACCGTCATCACAGGCAGCCCGCAAGAGCCGCTGCTGCGCGTCTTCACCGGCACCGGCGCGTCGTGGAGCAAGGTCCATGAGGCGCCGCTGCGCACGCTGCCCTACCGATTGTCGGTGGCGCTCGGTGCGGCCGGGCCTTGCTTGGTGGCGGCCTACCGCGGGCCGGACGGACAGTCCGTCGAAGGGCTCTCGCTCAGCCTGCGCTGAACCCCACTGGCCCGGCGCTGCCGCGGCCTGTCGTAGAACGAAGCTTTGCTTCGGTCTACGGGTCTACGCCTGGGCTTGCAGGCGCGCGCGCCGCCTCGGGCGCCAGCCCGTAGCCAGGCGCTGCAAGCGGCCTGACGCTGCCCAACCGTGACCTTTCAGGCGGCCAAGCGACAAGGGCCGCTGGAGTCGGCTGCGTCCGAGGATTTGCGGCACCGATGGAAACGGCCTGGTGACAAGGGATAACCCGCAGAAAGTGCCCGAGAAAGACGATTTCCGACGGCGCTGTCAACGCTCAACAGAACCCAGCCACGTCCAAAGACAGATTCAAGCGTGTTGGGTGCCGTGTTCTGCCGTGTTCGGGGTGCCATGGGGAAGGAAAAAGGGCGTTTGAAAACACTATCCTCGAAAGTCAAGCGACCGCTTCCGGGCGTCGAATTCGGTGCGGCGAATGTCGTTGAAGGGTCGAGTCTCGCCACCCACGCAGTTGGACTGGGCGCCGTAGAACGGTCGGTCGATTGATTAGCTGAAGCGTTCCAACACGTTCCAGCCTGAACCGTTCGTGCTGGGCGTAGGAGCCGCTTTCTATCGAATCACGTGGTAGTTCGCGATTGCACGGCTCAGCGTGAAGAACATCGGGTGCAGCCGCATCGGCAGGACGGCAGAAACCGCCACCATGCCGCCGAGCACGATCGCCGCAATCAAGCTGCCGCCGAACATCTCCGCGCTGTGGGCGACGAACTCCTTCGCTCGCACCTGCCGAAGCACGAAGCCGTCGACGGCCGCCACCAGCAGGGCGATCGTCAGCAGCGGCAGCAACGCGATGATGGCGCTCAGCCGGCAGGCGGCCAGCGCGAACAGCGAGTCGATCGACCGGAAGTAGGGGTTGCCGAACAGGCGCATGCTCATCTGAGTCATCTGCGCCGCCATCACTGCGTCGACGGCAGGCTGCTGGCCGGCGTGAACCATGCGCGCCGGCGGCTCGCTCAGGGGGCGGAGCGCCCTGCTGGATGTCGAGCATCCGCCTGAGGATGCGGTCGGCCACCGTCGGCCCCCAGGTTTCTCGGCTGGCGGCGTGCTCGGCGCGCAGGACCTCGGTGATTCGCTCGGGTGGGGAAGCCGAGGGGATGTAGAGGACGGTGCAGAGAATGGCCAGCATGGTCCCGATCCACACGTAGCGCACCATCACGCGGCCTCCTTGACGTTTGCCTTCGGTCGATCGAAGTCCGGGTCGAGGATCGGGAAGCGTCCCTTCACGAGGCGCCCGGCGACGGAGTCGAAGTACTGTAGGTTGGGCAGCTTGCCGAGAATGTCGACCGGGACACGTTCCTCCATCGATTCGGTGAGTTGCACGCTTTTGCCCGCGCTCCAGTCCCCGAGGTGCGTGTCGGCGCCCTGGTTGATGCCGACGCGCATCGTGTGGATGCCGGTCTTGCCGAAGGTCTCGACGATGAAGTCCTGCATCGGATAGTCCGGCATGGCAGATTGAGCCGTACAATGTACGGCTTCAATCACACCAGAAAGCCACCATGCAAGCCGCCACCGAACGCCTGGAAATGCGCCTGCCGCCTGACGACAAAGGCCTGCTGGTGCGCGCCGCCGAGATCGAGGGGGTGAAGCTGGGGCAGTTTGTATTGGGGCCGGCGATCGCGCATGCGCGCCGGGTGATCGCGTTGTCCGAGCAGGTCACCACCACGGCCCAAGGCTATGCCGATTTGCTCGATGCGCTGGCGAATCCGCCTCAGCCGACCCAGGCGCTGATCGCCGCGATGCGGGATTACCAAGCCGCTGACATTCAGTGGCGCTGATCGTCAGCAGCCTGGACAAGGCGGTGCATGACCGCACGGCGTTTGAATGTGGTGAATCCGCGCTTGACGATTTTCTGCAGACCAAGGCGGTGCAACACCAGGCGCGCCGTGTCTCGCGCACGTTTGTGCTGACCGACAGCGTGCAAGCCAGTTGCATCCTGGGTTTTTACAGCCTCAGCAACAGCCAGATTGCCCGTGAGAACCTTACCGCCGCCGAGGCCAAGGCCTTCTTGCCCAGGCATCCCGTGCCGGCGGTCATGCTGGCCCGGTTGGCGGTGCGCAGGTCGCAACAAGGCCGGCGCTTTGGCCAATGGCTGTTGATGGATGCGATCAAGCGCTGCGCCCTGGTCGGGCAACAAAGTGGTGTTTATGCGGTGCTGGTGGATGCCAAGAACGAGGCGGCCAAGGCTTTTTACCAGCGCTTTGGTTTTGTCGCCATCGCCGGGCAACCGATGGCGCTTTACCTACCGCTGGCCACTGCGCTGGAGGCCTTGCAAGCGTCGCAGGGTTGACGTGTGGGCCAGGGAGCCAAGCGCAGGGCCGGGCTCAAATCTGGTAATGCGCCAGCTCCGGCGCCCGCGTCATCTGCCAGTAATCCACCAACCGCCAAGGCATTGGCGAAAACACCCGGCCGGCCGCATTGCGGTACCAGTTGCGCATGCCGGGGTGGGTCCACACCAGTTCGGCATGTTCGGCGTCCACCCGCTGGTTGTAATCGTCGTGGGCGGCCTGGGTGACTTCCACCCGCGTGGCACCGGTCTCCAGCATTTCGCGCAGCATCGCGGTGACATAGCGCACCTGGCATTCGCTGACAAAGATCAGGCTGCCACCATGCGCCAGGCCGGTGTTGGGGCCAGTCAGCACAAACAGGTTGGGGTAATCGGGCACCGTGACGCCCAGGTAGGCACGCGGGTTGTCATCGCCCCAGACCTGCTGCAGCGGCACGCCCGAGCGGCCCCGCACCACCAGCGGCCCCAGCATCTTGCCGGGCTCAAAGCCGGTGGCCAGCAGCAGCACATCGGCTTGGTGGCGCTGGCCGCTGGCGTCGACGATGTGGCTGCCGTCCACATGGTCTACCGCCTCGGTGACCAGCTTGACGTTCGGCCGCTTCAGCGCCTGGTACCAGCCGTTGTCGATCAGGATGCGTTTGCCGTACGGTGGGTAGCTGGGCAGGCACTTGGCCAGCAGGTCGGGCCGGTCGGCCAGCTCGCCCTGCAGGTACTCGGTGAGCTGGCGGCGCTGGCTGTCGTTGCGGTGGTTCATCGCGCGCTCGGGGTGCGGCCAAGTGGGATCGCGCCGCACGGTGGGCAGCAGGCCATCACCAAAGCGCCACATCAGGCCAAAGCGGTACCAGGCGTAGTAGTAAGGCACCCGGTCCAGCAGCCAGCGCGCCTCGGGGCTGACCGTGCCGTGGTAATCCTGCGGCGGCCGGGCCCATTGTGGTGAGCGCTGGAACACCGTGACCGATTGGGCCACATCCGCCACGCTGCGCAAAAACTGCATCGCGCTGGCGCCCGTGCCGATGATGGCCACGTCCTGGCCGGCCAGCGGCACATCGTGGCGCCATTGGGCTGAATGCCAGTGCGGGCCGGTGAAGCTGGTCAGCCCGGGGATCGATGTCAGCTTGGGCCGGTTGAGTTGGCCCACCGCGGTGATCACCGCATCGGCCCAGCGGCTGTGTTGGCTGCCGTCGGCTGCAGTGGTGTCGATCTGCCACTGGCCACGGTCTTTATGCCATTGCAAGGCGCTGGCCTCCACACCCAGCTCGATGTGCCGGCGCAAGTCCAGCTCATCGGCCACCCGGCGCTGGTAATCCCAGACCTCGTCGCGCTTGGCGTAGTTGCTGCTCCAGCCCAGGTTGGGCGCAAACGAGTACGAGTAAAAGTGGTTGGGTGTGTCCACCCCGGCCTCGGGGTAGGTGTTTTCAAACCAGGTGCCGCCCAGATCGGTGTTTTTTTCGATCAGCTCAAACCGGATGCCCAACTGCTGCAAGCGGTGCGCGGCGCACAGGCCGGAGAAGCCGGCGCCGATCACCAGCACCTTGAAGTGGGCCAGCCGCTCTGGCGACGGCGCTGCGCGCCAGTCCAGCCGGCGGTCGGCAAAGCCCATTTCTTCTAGCGCCATCGGCAAATACTCGGCCGGCAGCGGCTCACCCAGGCACACGCTCATCATCGTGGCCATGCGCTCGTCGGCTGGCAGCGGCGGCAGCGTGCGGGCACCGCTGGCCAACTCGTCCAGCACCTGGGCCATCGCATCGCGCACGGTTTGCTGGGCCTCGGGCGACAGGCCGCCGCTAACCTCGGCAAAGATCGTTATGTCGCGTTTGGGCTGGAACGGCGGCTGCAGCCAGCGCGGGTCTTGGGTGATCTGCGCCAGGCACATCAGCAAGGTGGGCACCGAGGCCTGTTGCAGCGCGGCGGTGCATTGCGGATCGGTCATGCAGCGGTTCTCCTGGGGTTGGCCCAGTGTGCCGGCTGGACCTTGCAGGCGCGGCAACCCAAGCGACAGCGCCTGCACAATGGCTTGCAATGCAGCCCTCTGTTCAGAACAACGACGCCGAAGACGATCCCCGCTCGCTGGCCGCGCTGCTGCTGCGCTTTGGCCCCAATCACCGCTGGTGGGTGCTGGTGACGGTGATGATCGGCCACATGGCGGCGCTGATGGCGGCCACCACGGTGAATGTGGCGGTGCCGGCGATCAGCCGCCAGTTCCACCTGGGCCAGCACGATGCGCAGTGGCTGGCCACCAGCTTCATGGGCGCGATGACGGTCTCGATGCTGTGCACACCCTGGCTGCTGCAGCGCTTTGGTTACCGCCGTTGTTACGCGGTGCTGCTGGGCCTGCTGGGCCTGGGTGGTCTGGCCGGTGGCCTGGCGCCCAACATCGGCCTGGTGCTGGCGATGCGGGCGGTGGAGGGCCTGGCCGCTGGCGTGCTGCAAACCATTCCCGGCGTGATCATCATGCATGCGTTTGCCAAGCACGAGCAGGGCCGGGCGATGGGTGTGTTTGGCTTTGGCACCGTGCTGGCGCCGGCGCTGGGCCCCAGCGTGGGTGGGCTGCTGGTGGATTGGTTTGGCTGGCGCGCGATCTTTTTCTTTGTGCTGCCGTTTTGCGTGGTGGCGGCGGTGCTGGCGCAGCGCTGCCTGCCCAATATCTCGCCCGGTGGCGCCCAGGTTGATCCCAACGCCCCGCCGCCCGACCGCTGGAGCCTGCTGATGCTCACCGCGCTGCTGGCCTTGCTGCTGAACGGCCTGGTGGCACTGCAAGGCGCCACACCGCTGTGGGGTGCGGCCCAGGTGGCGCTGGCCGCGCTGCTGGTGGCGGGCTTTTTGTGGCGCCAGCAACGGGTGGCGGCGCCGCTGATGCAGTTGTCGCTGTACGGCCACCCGGTGTTCCGGAGCACCGCCGTGGTGGCGGTGATTTACGGCGCCGGCTTGTTTGGCTCCACCTACTTGCTGCCGGTGTTCATGATGGTGGCGCTGGGCCTGCCGGCGTCCACCGTGGGCTCGGTGCTGCTGCCGGCTGGCATTGCGCTGGCTTGCACGATCCCGCTGGCCGGCCGGTTGGCCGACCGGGCGCCGCTGTACCGCACCTTGACGATCGGCCTGCTGCTGATGACCGTGTCGTTTGCGGTGATGGTGGGCGTGGGCTCCGTCACGGCGGTGGCCTGGATCACCTTGTGGGCGGTGCTGGGCCGCATCGGCCTGGGTTGCGTGATCCCGTCGCTCAGCTTGTCGGCGATGCGGGTGCTGGACCCACCGCGCATCGCCGCCGGTGCCAGCACGATGAATTTTTTGCGCCAGCTCGGTGGTGCGGTGGGTGTCAATCTGGTGGGCATCATGCTGGAGTGGCGCTTGCAAACCCATGCCGCGCTGGGCAACCCGGGTGTGCTGCGGGCGTTTCACGAGGTGTTTGTGCTGATGGCCTTGCTGACCGGTGCGGCGGCGTTTGCAGCTTGGCAGATGCGGCCGGCGCGGCCACCACCACCGGCGTCCCCGGCATGACACCAGCCGGCAACGGCGCTGCTGCACACTTTGGCGCTGCCACAAGCATCAATCTACTGGAGACAAGCCTGATGGGACCATTGACCGGACTGCGGGTGGTGGAGCTGGCCAGCATCGGCCCCGGCCCGCTGTGCGCGATGCTGCTGGCCGACCTGGGCGCCGACGTTGTGCGCATCGACCGCACCGAGCCCAGCGGCCTGGGCGTGCCGATGGACACACGCTTTGATGTTTCGGGTCGCAACCGGCGCTCGGTGGCGCTGGACATCAAGCAGCCCGCTGGCCGCGATGCCGCGCTGCGGCTGATTGACCGCGCCGACATGCTGATCGAAGGTTGGCGCCCCGGTGTGGCCGAGCGGCTTGGCCTGGGCCCCGAGGCCTGCCTGGCGCGCAACCCGGGCCTGGTGTTTGGCCGCATGACCGGTTTTGGCCAGACCGGGCCGTTGGCGCAAGCCGCAGGGCACGACCTGAACTACATCGCGCTGACCGGTGCGCTGCACGCGATTGGCCAGGGTGGCAAACCGGTGCCGCCGCTCAACCTGGTGGGCGATTACGGCGGTGGTGCGCTGTACCTGGCGTTTGGCCTGCTGGCGGCGATCATTGAGCGCGGCCGCTCCGGCCAGGGCCAGGTGGTGGACGCAGCGATGGTGGATGGGGCTTCGTCGCTGATGAGCATTTTTCATGGCCTGGCCGCCAGCGGGCAGTGGGATGTGTCGCAGCGCAACGCCAACCTGCTGGACGGGGGTGCGCCGTTTTACGACACCTACGCCACGGCCGATGGGCGCTGGGTGTCCATCGGCGCGCTGGAGCCCAAGTTTTTTGCCGAGCTGGTGCAGCGCATCGGGCTGGATGCCGGTTTCATCAAGCGCCAGTACGACCGACGCTGCTGGCCCGAGCTGCGCGCCGCGATCAGCGCCATCCTGGCCAGCAAAACCCGCGATGAATGGTGCGCGCTGCTGGAAGGCACCGACGCCTGTTTTGCGCCGGTGCTGAGCCTGGCCGAGGCCCCGACGCACCCGCATGCGGTGGCGCGTGCCGGTTTCACCACGGTGGCCGGCGTGGTGCAGCCATCGCCAACACCGCGTTTTTCGCGCAGCCTGCCGGCCCAGCCGCAGCCGGCGGTCAAGGCCGGCACCCACACCGAGGCCATCCTGGCCGAGGCCGGGTTCACGGACCATGAGATTGCTGCGCTGCAGGCCGGTGGCATCACGGCATCCCACAAAGGAGCTTGAGATGAGTGACCTGGCGATCCCGGTGCCGTCCAACCAGTCCGTGCCGTCCACCAAGCCGGTGGCGCCACGCGCTGCTGCGTCGCTGATCGTGCTGCGCGATTCACCAACACGAGGCCTGGAGGTCTTGCTGCTGCGCCGCGCCGACAAACCCGGCGACCAAAACAGCGGCGCTGCGGTGTTTCCGGGTGGTTTGCTGGACAACAGCGACCGTGGCCACTACGAGCGCTGCGACGGCCAGGACGACGCTACCGCCAGCGCGCGTTTGGGCCTGCCCAGCGATGGCCTGCACTACTGGGTGGCGGCGGTGCGTGAGTGTTTTGAGGAGGCCGGCTTGTTGTTTGCCACTGCCGCAGGCGATGCCGGTGGCAAGCTGGTCGATCTGCAAGCCCTGCCGCCGGCCGAACTGGTGGCGATGCGCCAGGCCTTGCATGCCAACCAAATCGGCATGGCCGAGGTTTGCCAGCGGCTGGGTGTGCGGCTGGCGATGGACCGGCTGGCCTATTACAGCCACTGGATCACGCCCAAGGGCATGCCCAAGGTGTTTGACACCCGCTTCTTCGCCGCCCTGGCGCCGGCTGGCCAGACGGCGGTGTGCGATGCCGCCGAGACCGTGGACCTGCTGTGGCTGACCCCCGCCGAAGCGCTGGACCGCAGCCGGGGCCTGAAGCTGATGAACGTCACCGAGCTGACGCTCAAGCAACTGGCCGGTTTTGCCAGCGCCCAGGCGGCCATTGACTGGGCCCGTGCGCAAGCCACGGTGCTGGTCAACCGGCCGCGCATCGGCGTGTCGGCCAAGGGCCGGCAGGTGGCCAACCTGGGCGATTGGGCCTATGCCGAGCTGGGCCGCATCGATCCGGATGGCCGGGGCGATGCCAGTACCGAGTTGCGGCCCGGCAAGCCGGTGTGGCTGTCGCCCCGGGTGCTGCGCATCACCGCCGGCAACGGCAGCATGATGACCGGCCCCGGCACCAACAGCTACTTCATCGGCGCCCCCGGCAGCGACGACTGGGCGCTGCTGGACCCCGGCCCCGACGACGCTGCCCATGTGCAGGCCTTGCTGGCCGCAGCACCCGGCCGCATCACCCGGGTACTGGTGACGCACACCCACAAAGACCATTCACCGGCAGCCGCCGCGATCGCATTGGCCTGCGGCGCGCCCACCTATGGCCGGGTGGCCGACCATCCCGAATGGCAGGACAGCACGTTCCAGCCCAGCCAGGTGTTGAGCGACGGCGACCGGCTGGTATTGGGCGACGGGGTGACCTTGCGTGTGATCCACACCCCCGGCCATGCCAGCAACCACCTGTGCTATTTGCTGGAAGAAGAAAAACTGCTGTTCACCGGCGATCATTTGATGCAGGGCAGCACCGTGGTGATCAACCCGCCCGATGGCGACATGGCGGTGTACCTGGCCAAGCTGGAACGCCTGCTGGACGAAGACCTGGACTGGCTGGCGCCAGGCCATGGGTTTTTGATCGACCAGCCGCATGCGGTGGTTAAAAAAACCATCGCGCACCGCCTGGGCCGCGAGGCCAAGGTGGTGGCGGCGCTGCAAACCCTGGCTGCCGATGGGCCGGCCACCGAAGCCGCGCTGCTGGCCACCGTGTATGCCGACACCCCGGCGCCGCTGCATGCGATGGCGCTGCGCTCGCTGCGGGCGCATTTGCTGAAGCTGCAGCAGGATGGGCGGGCCAGTGCCCCGGCGCCGGGCCAATGGGCGCCGGTGGCAGGGCGTTGATGAGAGCGCCCGACTTCGGCCCCGCCCATGCCGTGCTGCGGCGCGAGGTGGCAGCGCAGCGCCTGGCCGGCGTCTCGGCCGCGACGATGCAACACGGGGTGTTGATCGACAGCTTCTGCACCGGCCTGGCCGACATTGAGAACCAGCAGCTACTGCGGCCCGACCACATCCACCGGGCGTTTTCCAACACCAAGCTGTTCACCACGGTGCTGGTGCTGCTGTTGGCCGACGAAGGGCATTTCGGGCTGGACGATCCGATCAAAAACTGGATCCCGGCCTTTGGCGCGCTGCGCGTGTTGCGGCCGGGCGCCAGCACGCTGGACGACACCCAGCCACTGCAGCACGACATCACGCTGCGCCATTTGCTCAGCCACCAGGCCGGCTTCAGCCATGGTGTGTTTGACCCGGGCAGCCTGATCTACCAGGCCTACCTGGACCGTGGTGTGCGTTCCCCGCACACCACACTGGCCCAGCAGATGGACCTGCTGGCCAGGTTGCCGATGTGTTTCCAGCCCGGCACGGCTTGGGAATACGCGCTGGGCATCGATGTGCTGGCCCGGTTGGTCGAGATCGTCACCGGCTTGAGCTTTGGCGATGCGCTGCAATCACGCTTGTTTGGCCCGCTGGGGCTGACCGACACCGGTTATCTGCTGCGGCCAGACCAGGTGCCGCGCCTGGCCGCGCTGTACCGGGGCGACCTGGCGGACGTGATGAAGCCCGGCCTGGAGCGGCTGCACGACACGCCCTGGCCCGGCGCCTTTGTGCGGCCGGTGGCACGCCAATCGGGTGCCGGGGGTTTGTTCACCACCCAGGCCGACATGCTGGCCTTGCTGCGCCAGTTGATGCCGGGCCAGCCGTCGCTGCTGAAACCCAGCACGCTGGCGGCGATGTTTGTCGACCAGGTGCACCCATCGCGCTGCGTGCAATTTGCCAACACCGGCCCGTCGCCCAGCCTGGGTTTTGGCCTGGGCGGCGCCGTCACCCGGTGTGCGTCAGACTTGCAGCCGGTGGCGGCGGTGGGTGAGCTGCAATGGGGCGGGCTGGCCGGCACGCACTGGTGGGTATCGCCGGCCACCGGCCTGGCCGGGGTGGTGATGACCCAGCGCTTTTTTGGCTTCTGGCACCCGTTCTGGTTTGACTACAAAAGCCGGGTGTACGAAGCATGTGCATATGCAGACTCTGGCATCGCTACCCCCATCCCGGCCTTCCCCCTGGCAGGGGGAAGGTGAGAAATGGCGCTGCGCGCAGGCTAGCTACCGGTGGACTTCAGCAGCTCCGCCACCTCGGCCTGGCGGTTGAAACCGGCACCCAGCTTGGCCAGGGTTCGCAGCTCGGTGCGGGCGCTGGCCTTGTCGCCGGCCTGCAAGTGCAGCTTGGCAAGCTGCAGGCGAAACTGCCCGGCCTCCGGCGCGGCGGCCACCACCTTGGCCTGCAGCTCCAGCGCGCGCGGCAATTGCTGCTCGGCGGCCAGGCTGAAGGCCAAGGTGTCCATCAGCGCCGGGGTGTCGGGTGCCAGGGTTTGGGCGCGCTCGGCCAGCGCCACCGCACCCGGTTTTTTCTGCAGCACCAGCACATAGGCCAGGTTGTTCAGCGCCATCACGTTGTTGGGCTGGCCTTCCAGCACCTCGCGGTAGCGCTGCTCGGCCAGCGCCAGGTTGTTGGCCGCCATCGAGGAATCGGCCAGGTACTGCACAAAGGCCCAGTCCTGCGGATGGCTTTGGCGCCAATCGGCGGCCAGCTTGTCGGCCTCGGCGGTTTTTTTGGCGCCGGTCAGCGCCGCATGCAGGCGCTGCGCGCTGTCGCCGGGCTGCTTGCGGGTCATGGCCTTGCGCAGCGCGGCGGCGGCGTTGTCCCAGTTGCGCTGGCGCAGCTCGATGTCGCCTTCCATGCCGTAGCCCACCGCGTCGTCCGGAAACTGGGCTTGCACCGCCCGCGCCACCAGCAGGGCCTGGGCTGGCTTGTTTTCCATCATCGCCAGGCTGGCCACCGCTTGTTGCACCTGCAGTGATTTGGGCGCCAGCTCCTGGGCCCGGCGCACTGCAGCGGCCATGCCGCTGTTGTTCTTGGCCATCGCGTTGGCATCGGCCAGGCGCAACTGGGGCAGGGCCGATTTGGGGTTCAGCGCGGCCAGCTTGTTGAAGCTGGACACCGCTTGCTGCGCATCACCCAGCATCATGTGCGCCCGGCCCTGCCGGTCCAGCACCTCGGCGTTGTCGGGCACGGCAACCAGCGCCGATTGGGCGGCGGCCAACGCCGGCTTGATCTGGCGGTTGGCCAGGTAATGGTCGATCAACAGCAGATGCGGCGTGATGTCGGACGGGTCGGCCTTGACCGCGCCGTCCAGCAAGCCGGCGATCTCTTCGGGTTTGGCACCGCTGCGGGCACTGATTTCGGCCAGCGCCATCATCGCGCCGGTGTTTTTTGGGTTGCGCTGCAGCACGCCTTCAAACCGCTGCTTGGCGGCGGCGGGTTGTTTTTCGGCCAGGTCCAGCGCGGCCAGGCCGGCCAGTGCCGGCATGAAATCGGGGTTCTTGGCCAGCGCCAGGTCAAAGTGCTTGCGCGCGGTGGCGGCATCATTGCGCTGCAGCGCAATCCGGCCGCGTAACTGCTCGGGCAGCGGTTGCTCGGGGATCTTGGTGGCCAGCACATCCACCGCCTTCAGCGCGCCGGCAAAATCGTTGGCGCGCACCTTGGCGCTGATCAAGGCCATGTCGGCGGTGGTGCCCTTGTCGGACGCGGCGATGGACTGCAACTCGGCCATCGCGCTGCTGTCCTGGCCTTTGGCAAGCTGCGACAGTGCGATCGAGGTGCGCACCTTGGTGTCGGTGGGCTGCAGCTTGGCGGCGCGCGCAAAGCTGGCATCGGCGCCCTTGGCATCACCGGCCACAAGCTGGGCCTGGGCCATCAAGGTCAGGGCCTTGACATCGGGCGGGTTGGCCTCGGCCAGCGGCCGCAAGGTGTTGATGGCCTTGTCGGCCTGGCCGTTGCGCAACTGGGTTTGCGCCAATTGGTGGCGCGGCGCCGGGGCCTTGGGCACCACCTGGACCAACTTGGCGAACATCGCCTCGGCCTGCGCCATCGAGTTGAGCTTGAGCTCCACCTGGCCGGCCAGCATCAGCACCTGCGGGTTGTTGGGCGCGCCGCGCAGCAGCAATTGGGTCAGCTCGCGGGCGCGTTTCAGGTCGCCCCGCTGCTCGCTCAGCAAGGCATCAAAAAACAGCGTCTGCGGATGCTTGGGCGCCACTTTTTGCATCAGCACCAAACGCTTGGCGGCAGTGTCGAAATCGGACTTGGCCAACTGCATCATCATCAGCGCGTTGTGCGCGGCCACCAGGTCGGGCTTTTGCGCCAGCGCCTGCTCATAAGCGGTGGCTGCAGCGGCCTGGTTGTCGCCCTTTTGGCGCAACAGCAACTCGGCCTTCAGCAGCCAGCCGTCGGCCAGCTTGGGCTGCTGCGCCAGCAGGGCCTCCACCTGTTTGAGCGCACTTGCCGCGTCACCCCCGGCGGCGGCCAGGCGGGCGCGCAGCAGCAAGGCCGACGGGTGGTTGGGCGCCGCTTGCAGCGCCCTGGCCAGCATGGCCTCGGCGGCGGGCAGGTCGTTGTCCATCGCTTCGGCGGTGGCAAGCTGGGTTTTCAGCTCGGCATCGGCCTGCGCGTCAGCCAGGTTCACCTTGCCGTATTGCTGCACCAGGGCCCGGCCTTTCAACTGCGCCACCATGGTTTTGGCCAGCAGCGGCACCACGGCGGCTTCGGGCTGGCCCAGCTCGCGGGCGCGCAGCAACTCGGCCTCGGCGCCGGCCATGTCGCCGCCGTCGTGCATCAAGGTACCCAGCATCAGCCGGCCCACGCCGGATTGCGGGTTGGCCTGCAGCGCGGTCTTGATCTCCAGGCGCGCGGCTTCGCTCTCGTTTTTGGCCAGGTGCGCCCTGGCCGACGCGAGCAGGGCTTCTTCGTTGGGCCCGCCGCAGCCCGCCGTCAGCAGCAAGCCGGCCAGCAAACCCGGCAACAGCGTGGCCCGCAAGGCCGTGGGATGGCGCAATTGTTTCAAATCAAAACCCCTTGTTACGCCTTGCCCGCAGCCTGTGCTGGGGTTTGACGCAGTTGACACAGCGCCAAAGTATCGCCCACCGGCTGGCCGGACGGCGGCACCGAGGCCCATGCCAGCGTGATTTCGGACCGTGTGGGATTGCCCGGCCGGCGGCGCTGCAGCAGCGCGTTGGCTGTCGCCCAGCGGACGGCCGGCCCCGCCCGCTGGCGGCCACACTGGCAGGCCCGCGAAAGGGAGACCCAGGAGACCCAGGAGACCACCATGAGCGCCGAAAAACTGAAAACCGCGATCGGCACCGTTGCCCGGCCCAAGCCGGACTGGCTGGCGCTGCAGGCCGCCGAGCCCATCCTGCTGCCGGACTTGCCCATCGTCGATCCGCACCACCACCTGTGGCAGCGCGCCGACCACCGCTACCTGCTGGACGAGTTGCTGGCCGATACCGGCAGCGGCCACAACGTGGTGGCCACGGTGTTTGTCGACTGCATGGCGTACTACCGCAGCGACGGGCCGGTGGCATTGCGGCCACTGGGTGAAACCGAGTTTGCCAACGGCGTGGCGGCGATGGCGGCCAGCGGCTTTTACGGCCCAACGCGGGCCTGTGCGGCAATAGTCAGCCATGCCGATCTGACCCGGGGCGCCGCGGCGTGCGAAGTGTTGGAAGCCCACATCGCGGCTGGCAACGGCCGCTTTCGTGGCATCCGCCATGCCGGCGGCTGGGACGCCAGCCCGCTGATCCACAACAGCCACACCCGGCCGCCGCAGGGCCTGTATGCCGATCCGGTGTTCCGTCAAGGCTTTGCTCAGCTTGCGCCGCTGGGCCTGAGTTTCGAGGCCTGGCAATACCACCCGCAGCTTCCCGAGGTGCGGGCGCTGGCGCTGGCGTCTGCCGACACCTCGATCATCCTGAACCATGTCTGCGGGCCGCTGGGCGTGGGGCCGTATGCCGGCCAAACCGACGCGGTGTTTGCGCGCTGGAAGGCCGACATCAGCGCGCTGGCCGCCGATTGCCCGAATGTGACGGTCAAGCTGGGCGGCCTGGGCATGCAGATCGGGCCGTTTGATCACTTTGCGTTGGCGCGGCCACCCGGTTCACAGCAGATTGCCGACGCCTGGCGGCCCTGGATAGAAACCTGCATCGAGGCCTTTGGCCCCGGTCGCTGCATGTTTGAAAGCAATTTTCCGGTGGACAAGATCAGCAGCGGCTACGCGGTGCTGTGGAATGCGTTCAAGCGGCTGGCGGCCGGGGCGTCAGTGGATGAGACGGCGGCTTTGTTCAGCGGCACGGCGCGGCGGGTTTATCGGCTTTGAAGGGGATGGCGCAAGCCGGATTGCCTGAGCACCGCATCGCTGCGCCGCAGCCACGCGCAAACCAATCAAATTCACGCGGCGCCTCGGTGTTTGGGTTCAGTCGCTCAAAGTCATCATCCGGGCCCACCGCTGGCATCGATGCCAGCACGTCGGCCAAGCTGCGCTTGGCTGGGCGCGTCAGTGCCGCGGTCAGGATCACCAGCGCCACCCCGTCTCGCCACGCTGCCGATGCGGGCGGGCAGGGCAGTTGACGCCGCAGCGTTGGCTTGGCCTTGGCACAGCGGGATCGCAACTGCGGGTTCCCGGGCATTGACAGGCTGTGGCGCATGCGTCACAGAGGCCTGTTATCGTGCGGGCCCTCAGGCGGCGGGCCACTTCGCCAGCCGACCCACCGACGCCCCGAACCCTTCGGCCGCGTAGACACCTGCAAGGATCCCCCCAATGCGCACCCTCTCCCCCGCCGGCCATGACCTGATCAACGGCATTGCCCAGCGCCACGGCTTCAGCTTCGACGCCACGATGAGCATGCTGGACTCGGTGATCAACGGCAATGGCAGCATGGCCCAGTTCAGCCACCCCGAGTTTGCCGGCTCCGGCCAATGGATGCGTGGCGGCATGACCATGGTGTCGGACATGTTCAACAACTACCTGAAGGGCCGGGTCGACGGCTTGTGCTCCGAGCTGGCCAATGTGGTGGCCAACCAGCCCGACCTGGTGCGCAGCGGCAGCTTCCAGTCGCAGAGCCAGGGCGGTGCTTATTCGAACGGCGGCCACGGCAACGGCCAGCAACAGTCCAACCATGGTGGCAGAAGCCAGCAGCAAGGCGTGGGCGGTTTTGGTGCGGCCAGCCTGTTTGTGCCGGGCACGTCCAACGATTGGTGGCCGTCGGACCTGCGCTTTCCCAACAGCACCGGTGCACAAAACGGTGTGCGCTACGCGTACTTTGCCCAGGCCCGGCGGCTGGTGATCGATGTGGCTGGCACTGTCACCGTGTACGACACGCTGAACCACCAGATCGGCGGTTTTTCGCAGCAGCAATCGGTGGGCGGCACGCTCAGCTTCAACAGCCAGTTTGGCTTGATCGATGTGGCCAGCCTGCCGGTGATCTCATCCAACGGCCAGCCGCCTCGGGCTGCCATGCCGGTACAGAACCCGGCGCACAACTCGGCGCAGAACTCGGCGAATAACCCGGCGCCGCTGAGCTATGCACCAGCGCCCATGGGCAACGAGCAGGATGTGTTTGCAACGATCGAAAAACTCGCTGGCCTGCGCGGCAAAGGCATCCTCAGCGAAGACGAGTTCCAAGCCAAGAAGGCCGAGCTGTTGAGCCGGCTTTGAGCGGGTTGCAGGGCGGTGTCTGCGGCACTGCTCAGCCCGATTTGCCCACCAGCGAAAAATGCTCCACTGCCGGCGGCTGGGCAAAAAACGGCCCGATGATCGCGCGCCACTGCGCAAACAGCGGGCTTTGGCGAAAGCCTACCGTGTGGTCTTCCAAGCTGGCCCAGACGATTTGCAGCATGTAGCGCTCGGGGCTTTCGACGCCCCGGTTCACGCTCCAGCCCAGCATGCCGGTGGCCTGGGCTAGCACCGTGTTGGCGGCGCGCTGGATGGCTTCTTCAAATGCGGCCTGCTGGCCAGGGGCGATGCGGATGTCGGCGATTTCGAGAATCATGGGGGGCTTCCAGGGGTGGGCTGGTCAGTTTATGCGCGCTGGTTCAACAACCCATCGGCGCCCCAGGGTGCTGGGCTACAGTGGCTTGATTGCTTGGCAAATCAATCCTCATGGCCCACCGCACCACGTTGTTGATCATCGATGCGCAAAACGATTTTTGCGATCTGCCGGCAGCGTATTGCCCGGTGCAGGGGCAAACCGGCCAGCGCCAGTCGCCGGCTCTGCCGGTGCCCGGTGCGCATGCCGACATGCAGCGCCTGGCCGCACTGATCGACCGCCAGGCGGCGCAGATCGATGCGATCACGCTGACGCTGGACTCCCACCATCACTTCGACATCGCCCACCCGTCGTTCTGGCGCACCGCCGATGGCGGCGCCGTTGCGCCGTTCACCGCCATCACCGCAGCGCAAATGCGCGCCGGTGAATTTGCAGCTTGCGATCCGGCCCACGCCCTGCGTGCCCAGGCCTACCTGGATGCGTTGCAAGCCGCCGGCCGCTACACGCTGATGGTCTGGCCGGTGCACTGCCAGATCGGTAGCTGGGGCCAGGGCTTGCATGCCGATGTGCTGGCCGCCTGCAACCGCTGGGAGGATTGGCATCGCCGGCCGGTGGCCTGTGTGCACAAGGGCGACAACCCCTGGACCGAGCACTACAGCGCATTGCTGGCCGAGGTGCCCGATCCCAGCGATACCGGCACCGCGCTGAACACCGCCTTGCTGGCACAGTTGGACCAGGCCGATACGCTGCTGATCGCGGGTGAGGCTGGCAGCCACTGCGTCAAAGCCACGGTTGAGCATTTGGTGGCCCACCTGCCCGGCGGCCGGCCCGAGCGCCTGTTGCTGCTGACCGATTGTTTCAGCCCGGTGCCGGGTTTCGAGGCGCAGCAAGCGGGGTTTCTGGCCGAGATGGCGGCACGGGGTGTGCGGCTGGCGCGCAGCGACGTGCGCTGGGCCGGCTGACACACCCACAACCCGCGCCCGCGCCTGGGCGCGGGAAAAGGGCGGCCCCTACACTGCCTGGCGATGATCCCAGCCCAGCCCGCCGAGACCGAGCCCCGCTACGCCTGGGTGGTGGTCTGGGCCTGCTGCATGGCACTGGCGGTGATCTTTGGTGTCTCGTATTCGTTTGCCTCGTTTTTTGCCGCGCTGACCGACACTTTCAGCGCCCGGCGCGCCGATGTCTCGCTGGTGTTCGGGCTGTCCGGCCTGGTGTACTTTGTCGGCGGTGCCGGTGCTGGTTTGTTGGCCGATCGGTTTGGCCCACGCCGGGTTTGCAGCATCGGCATGTTGTTCATCGCGGCCGGCTTGCTGGGCAGCAGCCTGGCCCACTCGATGGCTGCGATCTACGCGGCTTACGGCGTGGGCATCGGCATTGGCATTGCGCTGGTCTACACCCCGGCCATCGCCTGCGTGCAGCCGTGGTTTACACGCCGGCGTGGCCTGGCGGCCGGCATTGCCAGCGCGGGCATCGGTGCCGGCACCGTGGTGGTACCGCTGGCGGCCACCGCGCTGATCGGCGCGCTGCAATGGCGCGGCGCAATGCAGGCGCTGGCCGCCGGGGTGTTGCTGCTGGGGCTGGGCGCCACCTTGCTGCTCAAGCGTGCACCGGCGGCCACCGCCAGCGTGGGCGGCGCGGTGGCAGGCCACACGCTGCGCCAGGCGCTGGCCACCCGGCAGTTCCGCTGGTTGTATGCGATGGCGGTGCTGGCCAGCCCCAGCATGTTCATCCCGTTTGCCCATGCGTCTGCCGCCGCACGCGATCTGGGGGTGTCCGACGCCCGCGCGGTGGGCCTGGTCGGGCTGATCGGCATCGGCAGCCTGGTGGGCCGATTTGTGATCGGCGCGCTGGCCGACCGGGTGGGCCGGCCGCTGACCCTGGCACTGGCGCAGGCCTCGATGGGCTTGTCCTACGGGGTCTGGCTGGGCGCCGATGCTTATGGCGCTTTTGCGGTGTTTGCGGTCTGGCTGGGCCTGAGCTACGGCGGCATCGTCTCGCTGATGCCGGCGCTGTGCATGGATTTGTTTGGCGCGCGGGCGGTGTCGGCCATCATCGGCACGCTGTACACCGGTGCGGCGTTTGGCAACCTGCTGGGGCCCTGGCTGGCGGGTGCGGTGTTTGATGCCAGCCACAGCTACACCCCGGTGATCTGGGGCTGCATGCTGCTGTCGCTGCTGGCCACCGCCGCCACCGCGCGCCTGGTGGTGCTGGCGACATTGACGACATTGAAAACGCGGGCCGCCCGGCCATGAAGCTGTTGTCTTGCGGCATCCTGTTGCTCAACGCGCAGCGCGAGCTGCTGCTGTGCCATGTCACCGGCGCCTGGCACTGGGACATCCCCAAAGGCAGCGCCGAGCCGGGCGAGGCCCCGCTGGCCGCCGCGCTGCGCGAAACACGCGAGGAATGCGGGCTGGATCTGACCGGCCGCCCGCTCACCGACCTGGGCCAACTGGCCTACCTGCCACGCAAGGATTTGCATTTGTACGCGCTGCTCTGCGAGCGTTTTGATGCCGCAAGCTGCCATTGCGTCAGCCATTACACCGATGGCTGGGGCCGTGACCGGCCCGAGATGGACGGTTTTGAATGGACCCCGTTTCACCGCGTGCAGCGGCGCTGCGCCCGCCACATGGGCCAGGTGCTGACGCAGGTGCTGTCGCTGCCAGCACTGCTGCAGCGGCTGCAGGCCGAAGCGGCAAACCGGGCCTGATACGGGTGCCAGCCTGAGTGTGCTGGCTAAGATGCAGCAGCCCCGCCAGGAGAATGCCGATGCCCGGTAACCCGCCCTCCCCATCCTCCCAGTTGGCCGACTGCAGCGCCAGCACGCTGCTGCAGCTCTACCGCAGCGGCGCCGCGTCCCCGGTGGAGGCCACGCAGCAGGTGCTGGCCCGCATCGCGCGGCTGAACCCGCAGCTCAATGCGTTTTGCCTGGTCGATGCCGAGTCGGCTTTGTTGTCCGCCCGCAGCAGCGAGGCCCGCTGGCAGCGTGGCCAGCCTATCGGCCCGCTCGATGGTGTGCCCACCTCGATCAAGGATTTGATGCTGACCCGGGGCTGGCCCACGCTGCGCGGCTCGCGCACCGTCGATCCCAACCAGGCCTGGGAGGTGGACGCGCCGGTCACCGCCCGGCTGCGCGAGGCCGGCGCGGTGCTGCTGGGCAAAACCTGCACGCCCGAGTTTGGCTGCAAGGGCGAGACCAACTCGCCGCTGACTGGCATCACCCGCAATCCCTGGGATTTGAGCCGCACACCTGGCGGCTCGTCGGGTGGCACGGCGGCGGCGGTGGCAGCCGGCATGGGGCCGCTGTCGGTGGGCACCGACGGGGCGGGCTCGGTGCGCATCCCGGCGGCGTTTTGCGGCAACTTTGGTTTGAAACCCAGTTTTGGCCGGGTGCCGGCTTACCCGCTGTCGCCATTTGGCAGCGTGGCCCACCTGGGCCCACACACGATGAGCGTGGCCGATGCAGCGCTGATGATGAACGTGCTGGGCCAGCCCGATGCCCGCGACTGGACCGCGCTGCCGTTTGACGCGCGGGATTACCGCATTGGCCTGGACGATGGCGTGCGTGGCCTGCGCATCGCCTACTCGGCCACTTTGGGTTACGCCAGGAATGTGCATCCCGAGGTGGCCGCAGCGGTGGAACGGGCAGTGCACGGGCTGCAAGCCCTGGGCGCGGTGGTCGAGGCGGTGGACCCGGGCATCGAAGACCCGCTGGACCTCTGCACCGGCCTGTGGTTTTTGGGTGCGTTTTCGGTCTGGAGCGGTTTGACGGCGGCGCAGCAAGCCGTGTGCGATCCCGATTTCCAGGCCGAGGCCGCGCTGGGCGCGCAGTTGTCGGCCTTGCAGGTGCAGCAGCTCAACCTGCGGCGCGGCGCGCTGGGCTCGCATTTGCGCCAGTTCATGCGGCGTTTTGATCTGATTGCCACGCCCGCCGTGGCGGTGCCGGCGTTTGAGGCCAGGCCGGCCGGCCACAGCGCGCTGACGCCGGCCGCGATGCTGGGCTGGACGCCGTTTTCCTACCCCTTCAACCTGAGCCAGCAGCCGGCCGCCACCATCCCCTGCGGCCTGACCAGCGATGGCCTGCCGATCGGGCTGCAGCTTGTGGGGCCGATGTTTGCTGATGCGCTGGTGCTGCGCGCCTGCCGGGCTTACGAGACGCTGCGGCCGGTGGCCCGGCCGACGCTGGCCTGGGCGGCCTGAAACCGCTTCAGGCCACGCTGGTGCGGGTCCAACGCTCGCGGTCAATCGACCAGGAGCCCACCGAATCGGGTGTGCCGTGCGAGAAAAAGTCCAGCCGCAGCGTGGCGGCGTCGGTGGTCAATAAACCGTAGTTCTCGCAACGGGCACCGGCGCCGACCAGCATCTTGATCGCCGCGCCAGACGAGGTGGCATCGTGCAGCCAGCGGCCACCGCCCAGGTCGATGGACTTGAAACGGTTGGCATGGATGTCACCGCTCAACACCAGGATCTTGTATTGCCGCGCCAGGCCCAGCAGCCAGTTGAAATCGTCAAACTGCTCCCAGCGTGCGTCGTCGTCATTGCGCACCACCGAGCCGGAGGCCAGCAAATGCACGGCCGTGGGGGCTTCGGCCAGCTTGGCCTCGATCTGGCCACGCTGCGCCGCGCCCAGCATCTCGCGGCCCAGGCGCCAGGACCGGCCATCCGTCAAATGCAGTTTCAGCCCCGGCTCCAGGCTGCGGAATTTGTAGCCCGGCGGTGGTTCCTTGGGCTGGTTGATTGCCGCGTCGTTGTAATCGGTGGGAAAACTGCCCGGCGCCAGCCTGGCCTCCAGCGTGCGGCAAAACGCGTTGAACAGCGCGCGTGAGATGCGGATGTTCTCGGCGTAAATCTTCTTGGTGATGGCCTTTTCTTCGCAATGCTCGTTCCAGAGAAAGTCATGGTCGTCCCAGATCGCATCGGTGGGCACAGCCTTGACCAGCGCGCGGAACTGCGGCTGGTCCAACTGCACTTTCCAGCGCCCCAGCACATGCATCAAAAAATCGATCGGCAAGGCCTTTTTGGGATGCTCGTTGTTTGGAAACGGTGTGGTATCGATGTAGATCGAATCGCCCAGCAGCAGCAAACGGTCCGGGTGCCGGGAGGCGATCTGGTCCCACACCGGCTGCTGCGCAAACACCGTGAACGACATGCAGGAGGTGAACGCAATTTTCATGATCTGGGGCTTCCTGGCAACAAGCCGTGACCGGTAATGATGCTGTGATGTTGATGTGGGCGCGTTATCAATGTAGCCCCAATCCGGCCGGCCGATGCGGTTTGCGCCGGCGCCAGATTGGGGATGGCGCCGGGTTGGGTGCAAGCCTGCGCTGACAAGCTGTTACCACGCCGATCGGCCAAAACCTCAATTGGCCAAATCCCGGGCCGATCTTGATCGCATGGCACCCCTGTCTGCCGGCTGGCGTGCCGCCCCCTCCTGACCAGGCGTTGCCGATGAAATTTCCGCTGGGCGCCGTTGCCCGCAAGTTGTTGCGCCGGGCCGCCCGCTCGTTGATCGCGCTGCTGCCACGTGAATGGCGCTTTGCGCTGCAACGGGCCCGGGTTGATTGCGATCCGCAGCCAGATGCCCGGCTGACGCTGAAGATCGCCGACACCCAGGACGAACTGGAGGCCTGTTTTTGCATCCTGCACGATGCTTATGTCAGCGGCGGCTTCATGTCACCCGACCCGTCCGGGCTGCGCGTGACGGCTTACCACGCGCTGCCTACCACCACCACCTTGTGCGCCAAATGGGACGGGCGGGTGGTGGGCACGATCTCGATGATCCGCGAGGGCGTGTTTGGCTTTCCGCTGCAAACCGCGTTCAACCTGGCGCCGCTGCGGGCGCGCGGCGGCAAGATTGCCGAGATATCGGCACTGGCGGTGGACCCGGCGTTCCGCCAATCCGGCGGCAAGATCGTGTTTCCGCTGATGAAGTTCATGTGCGATTACTGCCTGCAGTACTTCGACACCCGGCATCTGGTGATTGCGGTCAACCCGAACAAGATCGAGATGTACGAATCGCTGCTGTTCTTCGAGCGGCTGCAGGCTGAGGCGGTGGGCGGGGTGGTGAAAAACGACCTTGTTGCCAACGGCGCCCCAGCGGTGGCCGCCGCGCTGGACCTGGTGAAAGGGCAGCGCCGTTTTGAGCAGGCCTACGGCGGCCAGCATCCGCGCAAAAACCTGCACCGCTACTTTTTCAAAAGCCGGCTGACCAACATCGTGGCACCGCAGCGGCCGTTTTTCACCACCAACGACCCGGTGCTGACGCCGGCGATGATGGATTACTTTTTCAACCGCCGGACCCAGGTTTTTGCCGGCCTGGACGACCGCCAGCGGGCGCTGCTGCGCTCGATCTACGACCACGCCGCCTATGCCGGCGTCGTGCCGGCGCCTGCGCTAACGGCCGGCCCCGGGCTGGCACTGCGTGCGCACCAGCGCTTCTCGATCCGCTGCCCGGCGCGGCTGGTCCTGGCCTTGGATGGCGCCCGCTCGGTCCATGTCTTGCAGGTGATCGAGCTGTCGCTGCACGGTTTTCAGGCCGAATGCGCGCTGCCGTTGCCCGAAGGCAGCAGCGGCCGGGTCGAGATCGATCTGGGCCGGCAGCAGACCACCCGCGTCATGACCATCGTCGTGCGGCGCACGCTGGGCCGGGGTGTGGCGCATTGCGGTTTTATGGTGGCCGAGCCCGATGCCGCTTGGCGCCGCTGCGTGGCGGCATTGCAGTCTGGCCGCACCCACGCCGATCTGCTCGACACCCCCGCCGATGAGGGGGTGGACCCAGCCAACCAGGCTGGATTTAGGCGCCCGCGCCGGCCTCAGGATGCAACAATCCGAAGCCGTGTGATATCGGTCTCGTGATTTGCAGGTGCGGGCTTGCGTTGGGGGTGCGGCCCTGCTTACAGTGCATCGATCAGTGCGCAGTGACCGGATCCCTGTCAGCGGCCAAACAGCACGCCGGTTGGTTGGAATGTCGTTTGGAATGTTGTTTGGAATGGCGAAAAGTGCGTCGGTGCCCTGGGCCTGGCACAGGTGATTCGATGATGCAGCCCATGGTCCGGCCAGCCGGCACATGGGCTTGGAGATCCCAGAAATGATCAGGCTTTTCAACCACTATTTCCATGCATGGACGGTGCGGCGCATCTGCTTCGACTTTCTGCTGTCTTTGCTGGCGCTGGCCGGGGTCATCCTGGTGCAGGCCGAAAGCCTGCGCATCGCGGTGCCGATGGCCGGCGCCCAGGTTGTCACCTTGGCGGCGGGCCTGTTTGTGATCAACAGCGCGTCCGGCCTGTACCAGCGTGCGCAGGATTGGTCGTTTGGCGAGTCATCGCTGCGCGCGGCGCTGGCAATGGCGCTGGGGGTGTTGCTGGCGTACCAGATTTTCAGCCTGCTGCCGGTGGGCTTTGGCAACCTGGATGCGATCCGCACCTCGGCGATGCTGGTGATCGCAGCGCTGATCCTGCGCCGGGTGGTGATGGGCTACTGGGCCACCAAATCACGCGCCGGCTCGCGGGTGTTGGTGTTTGGCGCCGGGCCGGCCGCGCAGATGGTGGGCACCACGCTGCGGGCCGCCGATCCTTTGGCCACGATCGTTGGCTATTTTCCGGGCCCGAACGAAAAGCAATCGGCGGTGCCGATGGCCGAATGCCTGTCGTCAGACCTGTCGCTCACCCAAACCGCGCAGCGCCTCGGCGTGGATGAAATCATCGTTGCGCTGACCGAGCGGCGCTCTGGCAGCATGCCGCTGCGCGAGTTGCTCGATTGCAAATTGGCCGGTGTGCGGGTGTTTGATGTCACCACCTACTTTGAGCGCATGCTGGGCCAGATCCGCATCGATTTTGTCAACGCCGGCTGGTTGATTTTTGGCGATGGCTTCAACCAGGGCTTTTACCGCACCGCCGTCAAGCGCATCTTTGACATCCTGTGCTCGCTGGTGCTGATCCTGCTGGCCGCGCCGCTGATGCTGCTCACGGCATTCGCCATCAAGCTGGAAAGCCATGGTCCGGTGTTTTACCGCCAGGAGCGGGTGGGCGCCAACAACCGCAATTTCAAGGTCAGCAAGTTCCGCAGCATGCGCACCGATGCCGAAAAAGACGGCAAACCGCGCTGGGCCTCGGCCCAGGACGACCGCGTCACCCGGGTGGGCAACATCATCCGGCGCCTGCGCATCGACGAGTTGCCGCAACTCTTCAATGTGCTCACCGGTGACATGAGCCTGGTCGGCCCACGCCCCGAGCGGCCGTTTTTTGTCGAGCAGCTCACCAACGAGATCCCGTACTACGCGGTGCGCCACAGCATCAAGCCGGGTGTCACTGGCTGGGCCCAGGTGCGGTTCCAGTACGGCTCGACGATCGAGGACGCGCAGGAAAAACTGCAGTACGACCTGTACTACGTCAAGAACCACAGCCTGTTCCTGGATTGCGTGATCCTGTTTGAAACCGTGGGCGTGGTGCTGACCGGCAAGGGCGCGCGCTGAGCGCCCCAGCGGCCCCGGCCGCCTGATGTTCTTCGAGTCTGCCCAGCTCACCGACGGCCTGCCCTGGGGCTTGCCGCTGGCGGGTTTTGCGCTGGTGGCGCTGGCGCATGCCGCCTACGCCGTTTTTTTGCTGCAAACCGGGCTGCTGCGGCGCCCGGTTGAGCGATCGGCACTGCCCTACCTGCTGGCGGTGTTGGCCACGGTGGCCTGGGGTATTGCCGGGCTGCTGGATCTGGGCTCGTCCAAGCTTGTTTACCGCCACCTGGCGATCTTTTTTGACCAGTTGCGCTACGGCGCCTGGACCGTGTTCTTGCTGCTGTTGCTGCGGCCTTTGGCCGGCCAGCTTGCGCAGGGCCGCAGCCGATTGGCGCTGGCCGCGCTGGCGGGGCTGTCGATGCTGGGCCTGGGTGCCAACCTGGTGCTGGGCCTGGTGGCCGATGACAACGACATCGCCGTCCGGGCCTTGGTTGCTTGCCAGCTCGCCTGGGCAGTGCTGGGCCTGCTGCTGATCGAGCAGGTGTTCCGCAACCAGGTTGAAAAATCGCGCTGGGGCGCCAAACCCTTGTGCCTGGGCCTGGGCTGTTTGTTCCTGTTTGACATCTACCTGTTCTCGCAGGCCATCATGTTTGGCGGCTTTGACGCCGATGCGCTGGGCGCACGCAGCCTGGTGCATGCCATCACCACGCCGCTGCTGCTGATGGCGTCGCGCCGCGACGCGCTGTGGCTGGCGCGGGTGCAGGTGTCCAAGACGGCAGCCTTTTACTCGGCCTCGCTGCTGCTGATCGGCCTGTACCTGTTGTTCATCGCCGGCGCCGGTTATTACGTTCGATTCTTCGGTGGAAGCTGGGGCGGTGCGCTGCAGGTAGCGCTGCTGTTTGCGGCGCTGGTTTTCCTGTTGGTGCTGGTGCTGTCGGGTGCATTGCGGGCGCGGCTGCGGGTGTTCCTGGGCAAGAACTTCTTCAGCTACCGCTACGACTATCGGCTGGAATGGCTGCGTTTTACCGCGATGCTGTCGTCCAAAAGCGCGCCACAAGACGTGGGCGGCCTGGTGGTGCGGGGCCTGGCCGACATGGTGGAGTGCCCGGCCGGCAGCCTGTGGTTCAAGGCCCTGGGGGATGACCAGTATGTGCAGTCTGCACACTGGAACATGCCGCCGACGAACAGCAGCGAGGCCACCGATTCCGCCTTTTGCCGGTTCATGCGCGAGCGTGAATGGATCATCGATGTGGATGCCGCACGCACCCGCAACGGGCCCAGTGGCGAGGCCGAGGTGGTGCCCGATTGGCTGCTGGCGCTGCCATCGGCCTGGGTGGTGGTGCCCTTGCTGGTGGCCGACGAGATGCTGGGCTTTGTGGTGTTGGCCAAGCCCCGCACCGCGATCGAGCTGGATTGGGAAGTGCGTGACCTGCTGAAGACCGCCGCGCGCCAGGCCGCCGGCTTTTTAGCCCAGATGCATGCCACCGAGGCCTTGCTGGAGGCGCGCAAGTTTGACGCCTTCAACCGCATGTCGGCGTTTGTGGTGCACGACCTGAAAAACATCATCACCCAGCTCTCACTGATGCTGAAAAACGCAGAGCGCCACCGCGACAACCCCGAGTTTCAGCAGGACATGCTGATCACGGTGGAAAACTCGCTGGACAAGATGCGCCAGATGATGCTGCAGCTTCGCGAGGGCGAGCGCCCGGCGGGCGTGGCCTCGGGGGTGGAGCTGGCGCCGTTGCTACAGCGCATCGAAGCCGCGATCCGCCAGCATGGCCGCCAGCTCACGCTGGAAATCACCGACCGGGTGGCCACCCGCGGCCATGCGCAGCGGCTGGAGCGGGTGATCGGCCATGTTGTGCAGAATGCACTCGACGCCACGCCGGCTTCGGGTACTGTGTCGGTTCGCCTGGCGCAATCAGCCGGGCGGGCCATGGTGGTGGTGGGCGACACCGGCGTGGGCATGAGCCAGGAGTTCATCCAGACCCGGCTGTTTCGTCCCTTCAATTCCACCAAGAGCAGCGGCATGGGCATCGGGTCGTATGAGAGCTTTCAGTACGTCAAAGAACTGGGTGGGAGCATCGACGTGAAAAGTGAAGTGGGGCAGGGCTCGGTGATCACGTTGCTGATGCCCTTGTTTGACCTGCGCACCGGGTCTGACCTGCGTGTGCAAGGGGACGCCTGATGGGCGGTGCCACGCAGAGCGCACCGCTGTTGATCGTCGAAGACGATCTGGCGCTGCAAAAGCAGATCAAGTGGTCTTTGGACCGCTTTGACTCGGTCACCGCCAGCGACCGCGAATCGGCGCTGGTGCAGTTTCGCCGCCACCAGCCAGCGGTAGTGACGATGGACCTGGGCCTGCCGCCCGATCCCGACTCGGTCAGCGAGGGTTTCAGGCTGCTGGAGCAACTGCTGGAACTGGATGCCAACGTCAAGGTGATCGTGCTGACCGGCCAGAACGATCAGGCCAACGCGCTGCGCGCGATCGCACTGGGGGCCTACGATTTTTTTGCCAAGCCATTTGAGCCGGAGTTGCTGGGGCTGACGATAGACCGCGCCTTCCGCCTGTTTGAATTGCAGACCGAAAACCGCCGGCTGCAGACGCTGCACCAGCCCGATGCGCTGAGCGGGCTGCTGACCCGCGATCCAGCGATGCTGCGCACCTGCCGCATGATCGAGCGGGTGGCCTCCAGCACCGCCACCGTGATGCTGCTGGGCGAAAGCGGCACCGGCAAGGAGGTGCTGGCACAAGGCCTGCACCAGGCCTCCAAGCGCAGTGGCAAGTTTGTCGCAATCAACTGCGCGGCGATCCCCGAGGCCTTGCTGGAAAGCGAGCTGTTCGGCTACGAGCGGGGTGCCTTCACCGGCGCCAGCAAAACCACCATCGGCAAGATCGAGACCGCCAACGGCGGCACCTTGATGCTGGACGAGATCGGCGATCTGCCGCACCCCTTGCAGGCCAAGCTGCTGCGCTTTTTGCAAGAGCGCAAGGTGGAGCGCATCGGCGGCCGGCAGGAGATCCCGGTCGATGTGCGGGTGGTGTGCGCCACCCACCAGGATTTGAAGGCGCAGATCAGCGAAAGCCGGTTTCGCGAAGACTTGTACTACCGGCTGGCCGAGATCGTGGTGGACATCCCGCCGCTGCGCCAGCGCCATGGCGACGCGGTGTTGCTGGCGCATGCGTTCCTGCGCCACTTTGCACAAGAGCAAAAGCGCGCCGCCATGGGCTTGACCGAGGACGCGGTGCGGGCGATCGAGGCCCACGCCTGGCCGGGCAATGTGCGCGAGCTGCAGAGTGCGATCCGGCGCGCGGTGATCATGGCCGACGGCAATCGGCTGAGCCGGCAGGATCTGGGTCTGGCGGCGCGTGAAGCCGACGTCAGCGGCGGGCCCGCCGGCAGCCCAAGCGGTGACCTGGATCTGCGCATGGTGCGCGAGGTGGCCGAGCGCCAGGCCGTGCTGGCGGCGCTGGCACGCACCGATCGCAACATCGTCAAGGCAGCGGAGTTGTTGGGCGTCAGCCGGCCCACGTTGTACGACTTGATGCACCGCTTGGCGATCAAGTAGGCCTGATCCGGTTTCGGTCCCGACCTGCCGTCGTGCGCATGGCCCAACGCCGACTCAAGGTTCTGCTGTTTGCCGAGGCGGTGACCCTGGCCCATGTGGCGCGGCCGATTGCGCTGGCAAGGGCGCTGGACCCGGCGCGTTACCAGGTGGCGATCGCCTGCGCACCCCGCTATGCCGCATTCACCGCCGGGCCCGGCTGGCAGCAGCTTGAGCTGCACAGCATCCCGTCCGAGCAGTTTGGGCAGGCCCTGGCCCAGGGCGCACCGCTGTACGACCTGGCAACGCTGGAGGCCTATGTCGCAGCCGATCTGGCCGCCATCCGCTCGACCGGCCCTGATGTCGTCGTCGGTGATTTTCGGCTGTCGCTGTCGGTCAGCGCGCGCCTGGCCAAGCTGCCATACCTGGCGATTGCCAATGCCTACTGGAGCCCGTGCTCCGACGCGCCGTTTCCGTTGCCGGTGCTGCCGATCACCCGGCGTTTGCCGCTGGCGCTGGCGGCGCCGCTGTTTTCAGCTTTCCGGCCACTGGCGTTTGCGATGCATTGCCGGCCGATGAACCGATTGCGTGCGCGCCACGGCTTGCCCAGCCTGGGCAGCAACCTGCGCCGGGTCTACACCGATGCCGACCATCTGCTGGTGCCCGACATCGAGGCGCTCTACCCCTTGCGTGGGCCGGCTGAGAGCTATAGCTACGTCGGCCCGCTGAGTTGGTCCCCACCGGTGGCCTGGCCGGCGGCGCTGGACCAGCCGCCGGAGGATCAACGGCCCACCGTGTATGTCACGCTGGGCAGCTCGGGGCCGCGGCAGGCGCTGGCCGTGGTGCTGGACGCGCTGGATGGGCTGCCGCTGCGGGTGCTGGCCTCCACCGCCGGAGCACCGCACCCGGCCCGGGTGCCGGC